>PARP01000029.1 GCA_002711565.1 Bacteroidota bacterium | reverse complement strand
GAATCACCATGGTCATCAATATGAGTGCCTTTGACATTATATGCTTTATCACTTATTTGTATGGCAAGGCTACAATCTTTGTTTCTCATTCCAAAATTACACATTCCGCATGAAGCTAGAACCATTCCATCCACTGTACCATTTTTACTTAATGAAGTAACAAATTCACCCATTGGGGTTTCAGCTTTTTTATTATCAACATTGCACGCGCCACAGCCTGCATATATTATGTTAATGGTAAAAACAGAAATTAAAATAATTAGAATCTTGTTTTTCATAATATATCGATTCGAGAATCTCATTTAATCCAAGTTGTCTGCTCGGTTTGAGACTGAATAGATCCATACTATTTAATGGACTATTCGATCCTCTATCATAAATAGTTTGATTCAGATTAATATATAACACTGTGTTCTCTCCAATCGGCTCAACATCCTGCTCTGCAAATGAAAGTAGAGAAGCAATCAAACCTATCAAAAGGAAGAAAACAATGATAATGGTTAACGTAAAGCCTGCCATTGAGGCTAACATGAATTTAAAGAATTGTTTCATGGCAATGAGATTAGATTTCTAAGTAGTATAAAATTAATAATAATAGTATAGCCTTATTAACACAATAGTGTTTATAAAGAAAAAAATCACAAGTTAGAAGATGTCGATGGAAAGAGAACTTTGTAAGAAAGTCGGAATAATGGACAGATACAAAGTAAATATCATATGTCGCGTAGTTGGAATAATCGTTTTATTGTTCTCTTGCGCTTTCAATGTATCGTCAAATGCCGACTTAATGCCATCCGGGAAATTAAGTTTGATTAAGCCTCCAATTTTTTCATTGTCGGAGAGTATTTCTGTAAATCCTGAACTTTCAAGAAAAACAACAATCAGTTTTGAGATGGATGAGAATTGGACTCCTTCAAGGCAAATCATAAGTCAGGGTCAGAATTCCATTTCACGTATGACATCATTTCTGCTTTCGTATAATTCAAATTTAGAAAGAGATCATGCAATTGAGATCTCCGAACTATATTATCATGAGAGTCTTAAAGAAGGAGTGAATCATGATATAGCATTTAGTCAAATGTGTTTAGAAACTGGTTATTTAAAGTTTGGAGGGACTGTAAATGCTTCTCAAAATAACTTTTGTGGTCTGGGTGCAGTTGATGAATTTACTGCCGGAGATGTTTTTGAAAGTATGGAAGTAGGTGTGAGAGCACATATTCAGCATCTTAAGGCTTATGCTAGTTCTTCAGATCTTAATAATAAACTTGTCGACAAACGATTTAGGTTTGTTGTAAGAGGGTCCGCCACACAAATTCATGACCTAACCGGTAAATGGGCTAGCGATAGTGATTACGGAGATAAAATCCAGAATTTGCTGGACCGCCTTTACTCACATGTTTCTATTTAATTAATTTTGTCCCAAAAATAAAGTATGAGTGGAATAGTACACCTGCTATTAGGGAGTAATATCGATGATAGAAAACATCATTTGGATTCTTCAATAAAGCTTATTGAGGAAAGGGTAGGAGAGATCTTACAAAGATCTTCTGTGTATGAAAGTGAATCATGGGGATTTGAGGCTACTCCATTTTATAATCAGGTATTGAGTGTTAGAACCTGGCATAATCCTTATAAGGTGCTTAATCTAGTCTTAAAAATTGAGAAGGAATTAGGCCGAGAAAGACATGAAAAATCAGATACTTACAATTCAAGAACCGTAGATATCGACCTGCTTTTTTATCAGAAATTGGTAATTAATAGTCAGAATCTGATCTTGCCACATCCAAGGTTACACGAACGAATGTTCACACTCCTGCCATTAAATGAAATATCTTCTGATTTTATACATCCGGTATTAAAAATGTCGGTTGCAGACTTAGTGTTGAAATGTGAAGATAAATTGTGGGTAAAAAAACTTGAGAATGCTTAGAAAAATGTGCATTTAAGCTTATTTTAGCCTACTTAATGAAGTATAATTATATTGCCATAGAAGGAACTATTGGAGCAGGTAAAACTTCGCTTGCCACCAAGATTGCAGATCAATACAATGCGAAATTGATATTGGAGCAATTTGAGGATAATTCCTTTCTTCCAAAATTTTATAAGGATCCGGATAAATATGCTTTTCCATTGGAAATGTCATTTATGGCTGCGCGTTTTCAGCAGTTAAAAGATCAATTGAGTGCACAGGATCTGTTCAAAACATTTACGATCTCTGATTATTTTATAAATAAGTCGCTAATTTTTGCAGGTAAAACATTGCAACAGGATGAGCTGGCATTATACGCGAAGTTTTTTAATATTATCAATACCGCATTGCCAAAGCCCGACCTTTTGGTTTATTTGTATTTATCAGTGGACTCCCTTAAGAATAACATTATTAAGCGAGGTAGGTCATACGAGCAAAATATTGAAAAGGAATATTTGGGCAAGATCCAACAGGGATATTTCGAATATATCAAGCAATTACAAAACCAAAGAGTTTTAATTATTGATACGAATAAAATAGATTTTGTTGGTAATGAAGAAGACTATCAAAAGATATTATCTATAATAGATGCCGAATATGATGTGGGTATACATCGTTTCAATTTGGAATAAAAAAAAGCTGCTTTCGATTGAAAGCAGCTTTTTTTCTAGCTTGTATTATGATTAATTCACAACTGCTTGGAATTGTGCATCATTTTCAAATTTGATGAACTCGCGATCATCTTTCGCTTGAGCTTTATAGTCAGCATTTGCTTTGATAGCTTCAGTTAAATATTTATACATTAATGAAGTATCACCTGTGCGTGCACCAAGAACAGCTAATAAGTAAGCGGCCTCAGCTTTATCTTTCTTAACACACATTAAAGCAGATTTAGCTTTTGCATAATCTTCATTCAATAGATAAGCTAATGCAGCATTGTAGTTACATTTAGCATCTTTGAATAATTTCGCAGCTTTACCATAGTCACCTTTGTGAATTGCAATTACACCAAGGTTATAAGTGCACTCATGACCTAATTTCTTAGCGTGTAAGAAATATTTCTCAGCTTTTGCGAAGTCACCTTTGTGAATGTAAGCGATACCCATATTGCTAGCTAATAATGCTTGCTTAGGATACATTTTGCTTGCATCTTCTAATAACTTCATTGCTTTGTCAACTTTACCATGGTTCATTAAGATAACAGCAGCATTGTTTTTAGAGATCCAGCATTTAGGATATTTCTTAATTACTATTTTGTAGATCTCTAAAGCTTCGTCACACTTAGCCATAGAAGCAGCATAAAGCATTTCGCGGATATCTAATTTATCTGGAGCAGAAACAGCATATTTTGCAATTTCTTCATCAGTTTTCTTAGGTTGGTAAGATTTTACAACAACTCTCGCTCTTCTTAACATTGGAAGCATTTCGTCTTCAATGATAGGATAAACCTTCATTAACTTACGAATTTCTTCTTCTTTCTGACGATCAGTAACTGGTCGTTTGATTTTGTTAATGATAGAGTTTTTGTCAGCAAGATCAGACATCTCAACTAATTTGATCAAACCTTTCCAGTCAGCTCCATAGCTTTGTAAGTTGAAATTCAACATGTCAACTTTTGCAGGATCGTGACCAGCTTTTTCTACCATTTTCTTCATCTTCTTAACGGCAGCTTTTTTCATTGTTTGAGCTCTCTTTTCAGAAAGTCCTTCGTTGAAAGTTTCTTCACCTTCAGGAGAAGCGAAACCGTGGATGTTGATAGATTTGATTTTCCAACCTCTTGCTAAGAACTCATGTAATTCTTTAGAGTGTTTCTTAGCATGTTCAGTTGTATTTAAGAATTGCTTAGGGTTGTAATTGTATCTGTTCTTAGCAAAGTATAAAGCAGCTTTTTTAGCTACGATCGTTTCTTTTTCATAACCATGTTTAGCTTTTGCATAAGCTAATGAACCAGTGATACGCTCTGAAGTGTAAATTACACCGTCAGCTACTTTAGTAGCATCTACGTACTGATGTTTAACCATTGCTATATCTTCAATACTTGATTTAGCACCTTTTTTAGCACTGTAAACAACTGGTTCAATGATAAGTTCTGACTTATTCATTGCTGGGTCATAAGCAAAAACTTCTGCAAAGTCGAATGTACCACCATTATCATAATCGATTGGAGTACCTTCACCCATTACGTCTTCACCTTTAAGAAGAATCGGTTTAAGTTTAGTTTCACCACCCGCATAAACTAGTTTAGGTTGTAAGATCATTCCTGCATTCTTAACGAAATACTTTGGAGGGATCGTACCATAAATCTTAACTTTTACTAAGTTTCCTTTTTCTTCTAAAACCTCTGGAGTAGCTTTCATTGAAACCATTCCGAAATTCTTTACCATCTTTCTGAAGCCACTTCCTTGGCCGAATTTGTAGGCAGCACCTATACCTAAATAACTATACATATCGTTATTTTCATTCCAAGGTTTTCTATATGGATAATTTGTATCTAGTAAGTCAGTGTCAGTATAAGTTAAAGAAGCATCTACAGTTGCACTCCAGCGATCGTTTATTATATAATCAATTCCAATTCCAAAAGGAATTGTAAATGCAATATTTCTGTCACCATAACCAATATGACTCAATTGAGCATTTTTTGATTGAGTCCATGATCTGGATTTGTGTCTAGTTTGACCATAACCAACAAAAGTTCTGAAGTTGATATCACGATCCTTATAACCAAAGATTAAGTTACTTAAACTTACATCTAATTGGAAATGAGCTCCAAACATATCGGCGTCAAAATACATCCCTCTGCCTTCCCCATCAAGAAACGTACGATTGAATTTTGTACTGAATCCCAAAATAGGTGTGAATTGGTAACCAATTCCAAGTTCACCGGCAATATTAATGTTCGGACTACCAAGATCAGTATAGTTAGAAGTTGGTCCAATAGAACCTTTTAAATACCAATATGGAGCAAAAGTATTTTTTGATTCTTGTCCGTAAAACATTAATGGAACAAGAGCTAAAAGAAATACCAGTAAAACTTTTTTGAAAGAATAGAAGTGTTTCATAATATTTGAGTTAGATTTTCGATGAAATTTTAATACACGAAATACAAATATAATTTTTTTTAAGGCCTATTACTAATTATATAAGAAAATAATTCAAAATATAATTTGTTGAAAAGTTTAACTTTTTAATAATAATAAAACAACTGAAAAACAGATTGTTATAAGTTTTTTGACTTAAATAGATGCCATAGAACGATTCCTGCACATACCGATATGTTCAAAGAATGTTTAGTTCCCATCTGTGGGATTTCAATTCCTCCATCAACACTTTTGAGGATATTTTGATTTACTCCAGCAACCTCATTGCCGAAAATTACAGCAATATTCTCATTATTATTCATTGAAAAGTTTTCTAATGAAATGCTGTTTTCAACTTGCTCAACCGCATAGATTTTAAAGCCCTCTTTTTTGAGTTCAGCAATACTGTCCTCTATGCTTTTAAAGTATTTCCATTCAACGGATTCCGTTGCTCCCAGAGCGGTTTTTTGAATTTCACGATGAGGTGGTTTTGCTGTAATTCCACATAGATGGATCTCTTGAATGAGAAATGCATCAGCTGTTCTGAAAACAGATCCAATATTGTTAAGACTACGAATATCGTCCAATACAACTTTTACAGGGATCTTTTGAGTTTCTTTAAATTCCTGAATACTTAATCTGTTCAGTTCGTTATTGCTGATTTTTCTCATAATGCAAATCTACAAATGAATCCTCAATTTAGGAAAGCGAATAAGGGGAAGCATTAAAATTTTTAACTTTGTTTAAAACAAAAATCGTTGGCTAAGAAGAAAGAAATAACGGAAACGCCTTTGATGAAGCAATACAATTCGATCAAGGCAAAATATCCTGATGCATTACTACTGTTCAGGGTAGGAGATTTTTATGAAACCTTTGGGGAAGATGCTATAGTAGCATCAAAGATTCTGAATATTGTTTTAACAAAAAGAGCAAATGGAGCTGCTGCCTATATTGAATTGGCTGGATTTCCGCATCATTCAATTGATACGTACCTCCCAAAACTTGTGAAAGCCGGACATCGTGTTGCTATATGTGATCAGTTGGAAGACCCGAAACTTACTAAAAAGATCGTAAAAAGAGGAGTTACCGAACTTGTTACTCCAGGTGTTTCCTATAATGATAAAGTACTTGAGCAAAAGGAGAATAACTTTTTGGCCAGCATTCATCTAAATGCAAAGCATTCAGGTGTTTCTTTTTTAGATATTTCAACAGGAGAGTTTTTTATTGCTGAGGGTAATAATGACTATATAGATAAGCTTTTGCAAAGCTTTAAACCTAATGAGGTCATCGTTCAGAAGAATAAGCGAAATAAATTTGAAGAGTATTTCGGAAATAAGTTTTATATAAACACTTTTGAAGATTGGGTATTTACAACTGAATTTGGTTATGAGTTGTTAACAAAACATTTCAAGACAAATTCTCTTAAAGGTTATGGAGTTGAAGACCTGAGTCAGGCCATTATTTCTGCCGGAGCAGCATTGCATTATCTTGCAGAAACTCATCATGATAAAGTAGATCATATTACGTCGGTGGCTAGAATTGAAGAAGATCACTTTGTATGGCTTGATCGTTTTACCATTAGAAATTTGGAGATCCTCAATACCTATAATGAAGGTGCTTCAACTTTAATTGATGTTCTCGACCATACAATTACTCCGATGGGATCGAGATTAATGAAAAGATGGGTAACTCTTCCTCTGATGAATAAGGCAGCGGTAATTGAAAGATATGAAGTTGTTGAGATTTTACTCAGTAATCCGGAATTTGCAAATGAATTGCGAGCCCAATTTGAGCAGATCTATGATCTTGAACGACTGATTTCAAAAGTGGCAACCGCGAAAATCAATCCGCGTGAGTTGCTTCAGTTAAAATCGGCATTATATGCTATTGAAGAGATCAAAAAACTTTGTGATGAAGCTTCATTTTCGGAGCTTAATAAGTTTGTAAGTGGATTGGATCTATGTGAAGCGATAAGAACCAGATTGGAGAATGAGATTAATGAAGATTCGCCTGCAATACTGGCTAAAGGAAATGTTATTAAGACCGGTGTCTCAGAAGAGCTTGATGAGCTGAGAAATCTTTCTGCCTCTGGAAAGGAATACTTGAAAGCTATTCAGGAAAGAGAAATGCAGGAAACAGGTATTTCTTCTCTGAAAATTGGCTATAATAATGTGTTCGGATATTATTTAGAAGTAACAAACACTCATAAAGATAAGGTGCCGGAAGAATGGCATCGAAAACAAACCCTTACCAATTCCGAAAGATATATTACCGAGGAATTAAAGGAATATGAACAAAAGATACTAGGGGCTGAAGAGAAAATAGGTGTGTTGGAAGCAAGTCTTTTTGCTGATCTACTATCTGTACTCAGTGTCTATATTCAGCCTATTCAGCGAAATGCAAACATCATTGCAAGAATGGATTGTTTGCTTTCATTTGCAAGTTCTGCAGATAAGAATGACTATTGCAAACCTGAAGTCAATGATTCTTATATTATCGATATCAAAGAAGGTCGGCATCCTGTGATCGAACAACAACTTCCTGTTGATGAAGAATATATCTCTAATGATGTTTATCTGGATAATGATTCACAACAGATCATTATTCTAACTGGTCCGAATATGTCTGGTAAATCTGCATTGTTAAGACAAACTGCCTTGATCGTTCTGATGGCTCAAATGGGGTCTTATGTTCCCGCATCATCAGCATCAATAGGTATGGTGGATAAGATCTTTACAAGGGTAGGAGCATCCGATAATATATCTTCAGGGGAATCAACTTTTATGGTTGAGATGAATGAAACCGCCAGTATCCTTAACAATATCTCTAATAGAAGTTTGATCTTACTGGATGAGATCGGAAGGGGAACCAGTACGTATGATGGAATCTCAATCGCATGGGCGATCTCGGAGTTTCTACACAATCATCCAATGTTCAAAGCTAAAGTCCTGTTTGCCACACACTATCATGAATTAAATGAGATGGCTGCAAGTATGCATAGAATAAAGAATTATCATGTTTCTATTAAGGAAGTTGGTAATAAAGTAATCTTCCTAAGAAAGATCAAGCCGGGTGGTAGCGAACATAGTTTTGGTATTCATGTTGCGAGAATGGCTGGGATGCCAGTTTCAGTTTTAGAGAAGGCTGAATATTTATTAGCTCAGCTTGAGAAATCACATTCGGGTGAAGCTTTGGCACAATCTCCGGTGAAGAAAAAGACTGTGAAAGATGATGATAACTACCAATTAAGTTTTATTCAATTAGATGATCCTCTGCTATTTCAAATTCGGGATGATATCTTAAATACAAACATTGATACCTTAACTCCTGTAGAGGCTTTAATGAAGCTTAATGAGATCAAAAAACTACTTGGAGAAGAGCAGTAATTTTTTTTCAGAAATTTATTCAATTATTTTTTGTTTGTAATAGTAAAATTTCTTTATATTTGCACTCCTTTTAGGAAACGCGAAAGTAGCTCAGCTGGTAGAGCATGACCTTGCCAAGGTCAGGGTCGCGGGTTCGAATCCCGTCTTTCGCTCAAAGTATCTCGAGACGATCGAGATTTTTTTTGAAATAGTGGCCCAGGTGGTGGAATTGGTAGACACGTCGGACTTAAAATCCGATGATCATTGCGATCGTGTGGGTTCAAGTCCCACCCTGGGTACTGAAGCCTCTCAACGACAAGTTGGGAGGCTTTTTTTATTCCTATTCTGTTATTTACTTTTGGTTATCTCATCATTTATTAGAAGAATTGATATTCTTGATTTTACTCAAGAGAAAGAAAATAGAGCAAGATTAACTTTACGATCTTTTTTTAGCTCATTTTTTTTGCTGTAAAACAATGGGTGATATAGAACTATGGAGTGAAGCATATCTCCTTTAATAATATATAAGCAAATGAATAAACTAATTAACTTAATACTTGTTACTCTTATAGCTGGAGTTACTTTAGCATCATGCAATAAAGATGCAATCATTGAGCCTGATACTCCAATAATAGAGTATTTTGAAGGCGGATTTTATTCAGATAATACTGGATTTATAGAAGGCACCTATTCATTCTTCATTACTACTACCGATGGTGAAGTATCGAATGTTGAATTAACTTATCTCCCGGATAGTGGGTCTACTGGCGTATATTCTGTTTCTGAAGAAGTGGTAGTAACAGAAAAAGGATATCAAGTTTCATTTGATTCTATAATTTATCCTAATTGCTCATTAACAGTAACTATAGGTACTGCTCCATACGGTTTATTCGGACATGCACATTTACTTATTGATAATGGTAATTCTTTAGAAAATAGACACGGATATACCTCGTTTAAAGCTTTTGAATTCAAATAAAGATTTGAATAGAATATTGTAGTATCTACTATTTGTTAATTCAAAATTTATAATCCATCATTTATAATTGATTACACTCAGTGTTTTTGATTTAGGTCAAGAGAATCAATGATTTAAGCTTGTAACTTTGTAGTATGAGAAAATTATTTAGTTTAATGATCATCGCAATACTATTCACGGCGGCATGTAAAGATGCAGACAATGTTAGTATTGAAATGACAAGTTATCATGGGCAAATCTCAGATTTTGACAATAGCGCAAATACGGTATTAGCAAAGGTTGTCATAACTGAGAAGTATGAAGTCTTTTCAATTGAGATCCCATTTGAAAATAAAGCCTGTGCTTTTTATACCATCGTTTTAAATAATAGAACCTTTAGTTCTGCTGCACATCCAGATTATGAAGTGCAGGGTGAAGTTTCCACAGATTACTCTTATATTGATATTACGGTGACTAGGAAATCTGATAATGAAAGTACAACAGCAAGATTAGATGAGGTCATCAATCCATAAATGGTTTAAAGGATTTGAATTAAATATTCAATTTACACATGAAATCGCCAATTGGAGCATTAAATCCTTTTGGCGTTTTTTTATGCATTGGAAAGTTGTTTTTCAATATTGTTAAAATGAAATTCAAATTACTTCAGCATATAAAAAAACTATATATTTGCCTCACTTAAGCACTTTGTGAACTTCTCCCCCTCTAAATTAACTATACTCGCAGATCAGATGAAGAGAGATTGCTGCGTGAATATGTTTAATTTAAATGCGTTGTAGGAAATGGAAATCGATCAAACTTATTCTGAAAATGAAATTTTTCAGCTTGGTTTAAAACCACGTAAGATCATGAATGTAAATTATAGGGTATTTGAAAAAGAAGATAAGATCTACTTTTTTGAAGAACTCGTAAAAGGTGAATTCCGATTATATAGTGTGATCGGTTCTAATTCTTTCTTCCTGAATTAAGTTTATTCAAAGACTTAAATTCAACTTTTTCTTCTATATTTTGGATGTCACAATAACTGACCAATGAAATCCTTATTGGCATATTTGGTAATATATCAAAATAATTATCCGAAATAAACACTTTCTCTGAAGGAATATTTATAAATAATCCTTTTATGAGTTTATCGGATTGTAAAATGAGATCATATCCGTATTCTTTTTTCTCAAATCTAGTTTGAAGCTGATAGTCTGCTGGAAGTTTTAATTCTTTCGGTTTGCTGAAGAATACATTTTTTGAAACTGTAGTTGAATCATAGATGCTTAATTCCATTTGCAGAAATACATTCCTTTTCTTATGATTACCTAATAATTCGTTAATGTTTAAAGTATGAATTATCCGACTAGTATTTGATTCAACCTTTACGTCTTTATTATGCTCTTTTAAAAGATTCCCTTCAAAATCCATAAGCTTTATGTTTAGCTTAGCTTGATGTGATAAGAGATCATCTGAAACCGCATAAATTTTCAATTGCTCATCAATTTCTTCCGTTGATAGGATGATCTTATCATAGGCTTTCTTAACATGATAATGCAGTGCTTTCCAATTTCCGTAATAATCAATACCTGACCAGGAAATCACCGGCCAGCAATCATTCAACTGCCAGTATAAGGTTCCCATGCAATACGGCATAGCTCTTCGGTGAGCTTCTATAGCCATTGTAATTCCATGAGCTTGTAAAAGTTGACTAACATAAGCATAATCCTCGAAATCGGCAGGAACAGGGAAATCCCTTTCCATATATTCCTGAATGAGTTCGAAGCCTCTAGGGTGTTTTTGATGTGTTTTTAATGCCGGAGAAGCCAAATATTTATCTTCTTCAAGTAATACTGAGTCCAAAGTTGCCATTGCCGGAAATCCCTGGAAACCATATTCACTCATAAAACGGCCCACTTTTTCTTCATAGATCTCAAAAGGTTGTGCTCCCCACCAAACGCCCCAATAATGAGAATCTCCCTGAGTTAAACTTTCAGGATGTCCCCATCCAATGGATGGTGAAGATGCCCAATATGCTCTTTGTGGATCATATTCTGAAACGACATCCGGTAAGATCTCATGGAACAGATCTGTATAGGATTTCCAGATCTCATCTTGTTGTTCTTGTGTGTAATTGAATTGCTTCTGCCATCCCCAATTATGCCAAGCCTCATCAACCTCATTGTTTCCGCACCATAAAGCAATGCTCGGATGTTGACGCAATCTTTTTACATTCTGAATAGCTTCTTGCTTCACATTTTCCAGAAAATCTTCATCTCCCGGATACATTGCACATGCGAACATAAAGTCTTGCCAAACAAGAATGCCAGATTCTTCGCAAAGCCCATAAAACCCATCTATTTCATAAATTCCACCTCCCCAAACTCTGAGCATATTCATATTTGCTTCAGCGGCACTTTGAATAATATTAGTATATCGATTTCGTATAATGAAAGGATTTTCAAAATCAAAAATATCATGCCTACTTAAGAAATTATCCTGAGGAATATAATTAGCTCCTTTTATAAATAGTGGTTCTCCATTCAACTCAAAATAGAATGATTTCCCATGCTCATCAACATTCTGCACAAGCTCTAGAGTTCGAATTCCAATTGATTTTAAATCAACTAAAAAATCTTTATCGTCTTCTAATCTTAGATAAAAAGTATAACAGTGTGGCTCCCCAAGACCATTTGTCCACCATAACTTGGGTTCATTAATAATAATCGGAACATGAAGGAAGTTCTTGCCAGTATGAATACTTAGTTTCTGATCTATATATTGATCACCTTCAGCCAAGATTTTTAGGTCTAATTCTTTTTCTACAGTTGCCCAGATCTCTAGTGCTGCAGTAATATAGGCTTTGTCGTTCCTGATAGAGTCTGTCCTATAATACACATCTTCTAAATGATAGTCATCCCATACTTTTAGATAGACTTCCTTCCAAATTCCCATGGTAACAAACTCTGGTCCCCAATCCCAACCAAACTGATACGGTGCTTTGCGAGAAAATACTCGTTCTTCAGGTAATTTATAACCTAATTCTTCTTCTTTTTCTTTATTGTATTTATGTGGTGACTTGAAAACAACTTTCAGATTATTGTTTAATTTAAGCAGGTTAATTACATCAATCTCCCATGATCGGAACATATTATTCGCTTCAAGGATCAAAGAGTCATTCAGATAAACAATAGCATGTGTATCTAAGCCTTCGAAAACTAAAGACATGTTCTTTTTGCGATTTTCTGCCTTCATCTCAAACTCTAGCTCATATACCCAATCTTCATCGGCGACCCACTGAATACTATCTTCATTACTTCTATAAAAGGGGTCTCCAATTACTCCACTTCTAAACAAATCCATATGAACAGTTCCGGGAACTTTAGCTTTGTAAGATGTTGTATCATTCAAAGTATGAATTCTCCAACCGCCGCTCAAAGAATAACTAATTTTTGAAGGCCCTGAAAATAAAGCTGTGCCACAAAGAAGTAATAGAATTAGATTGAAAAATGTTTTGCTTTTCATTTCCTAAATAGCTTTTAGAATGGCTTTTAGTTTATCAGGATCTGTTAGTCGTTTCTCAAATTCAGGATAGTTCGCAACTCCTCCCATATTGATGTCTTCCCTACGAAATGTCATCTTACTTTCAAGAATGCTACTCGCAGAAACATGAATTTCTTTCGCTCCTGCATCAATAAAATGCTTGATGTTTTCCGCATTTATTCCGCTTCCGGGCATTATACTGATCTTGTCATCCGTATTTTCAATTAATTCTTTGATAAGATCGATGCCGTCTATCGCTTTATTTGCCTGGCCGGATGTTAGTATGCGATTGAAGCCTAAATTCTTGATTCTCATCAAAGCGGTAAAAGGGTCCCTACACATATCAAATGCTCTATGGAACGTAAGATCCATAGGGCCCGCAATCTCAACTAAGATTCGGCAAAGTTCGAAATCAATATTTCCGACTTTGTCAAGAGCTCCGATAACGATCCCATCAATTCCAACTTCCTTCATAAATTGGATATCCTCCATCATTTCACTGATCTCTTCAGAAGTATAACTAAAATCACCACCTCTGGGTCTGATAAGTGCATGAATAGGAATATTAAGATTCTTTCTTGCCTGAACTATGAGTCCGGCACTTGGAGTTAAACCTCCTTCATTTAGAGAGGTACATAATTCGATACGATGCGCACCACATTCCTGAGCGATCAATGCAGACCTTAGGGAGTTTGCGCAGACTTCAATTTTAGTTTCAGTTGGCATATCACTAATTTAAGGATATTGTTAAGATTTAAATCTGGAATTGCAAATAAATAATCAAGCATCTATTAACAATTATAGTTTTATGTGCTAAATCTATAACACTATAACACCAAAACACTCAATTACATGGATGTTTTGATTAATTTTGCTTTATGATCTATCCAAAGAATTTTGAGCAGAAAATAGGCTTCGATAATATTAAAGACCTGATCAAAGCAAATTGCCTTTCCGAAAGGGGACGCGGTTTCGTTGATAAGATCAAATTTTCAAAACAGTACAATGTTGTTAAAAGACTATTGGATCAGGTTGATGAGTTCAAACAGATACTATTATTTGCTGAATCATTCCCATCTCAAGACTATTTGGATCTATCAAGAGAACTTACACGTATTCAACTTCCCGGAACAATTATCGAAATCGAAGCTTTGTTCGATCTTAAAGCTTCTCTAAGAACTATTTCCGAAATTCTTGAATTCTTTAAGAAGAGTGATGAAGAGTCATATTTAAATCTTAAAGAACTAGCGGAAAATATTTATGTAAACCTGCTCATTACGAAAGAAATTGATCGAATTGTTGATGAGAAAGGAAAAATTAAGGATACTGCCTCACCAGAACTAAAAGAGATTCGAATTAAGCAAATTAGAAAGCATGCTTCTATAGACCGAAAGATCAGTCAGAGCCTTAAACTTGCCAAACAGGAAGGCTGGACAGCCTCAGATGTTGAGCCTACTTTCCGAAATAACAGATTAGTTATTCCTGTTGCTGCAACACATAAAAGAAAGCTTAAAGGCTTTATTCATGATGAATCCGCAACCGGACAAACTGTTTACATTGAACCTGAAGATATCTTCGAGGTAAATAATGAGATTCGTGAGTTGGAGAATGCTGAAAAACGAGAAATTGTTAGAATTCTTACAGCACTAACT
This sequence comes from Bacteroidota bacterium, assembly GCA_002711565.1. Lineage (GTDB taxonomy): Bacteria > Bacteroidota > Bacteroidia > Bacteroidales. The sequence continues at coordinate 17,929 of PARP01000029.1, read as the reverse complement.
GATTTTATCAGACCCGAAATCGATCCTCTAAAGAATGCATATCGATTCTTAGGACTGATCGATTTTATTCGTGCAAAAGCAAAGCTTGCGATCAGCTTGGATGCAAATAATCCGGTCCTANTTGATAAAACAGTTCTTAATTGGTTTGAAGCCAAACATCCGTTATTATTATTGTCGTTTAAAGCTCAGAAGAAGGAGGTTGTTCCATTAAATCTGGATCTTAATCCCGAGAAAAGAGTTTTGATCATCTCAGGTCCGAATGCCGGAGGTAAATCTGTTTGCCTAAAATCTGTTGGACTAATTCAATATATGATCCAATGCGGATTACTGCCTCCTATGGATGAGAAGTCTGAAGTTGGTTTGTTTGAAAATCTCTTTATTGATATTGGGGATGAGCAATCACTTGAAAATGACCTGAGTACTTATAGCTCACATTTGATGAATATTAAACATTTTGCATTGCATTCGAATGAGGAGACTTTGATATTGATAGATGAGTTTGGAACCGGAACAGAACCTCAATTAGGCGGTGCTATTGCAGAAGCCTCACTTGAGAAAGTTGTGAGCAAAGGAGCATTTGGTGTCGTTACAACACACTATGCTAATCTTAAACTTTTNGCTGATAAACATGATGAGATCGTAAATGGTGCCATGTTGTTCGATACGAATAATATGCGTCCGTTATATCTCCTAAAAATGGGACAGCCTGGAAGTTCATTTGCTTTTGAGATCGCTAAGAACATTGGTTTCCCTAAGGAAATCCTTAAGAATGCAGCTAAGAAAACCGGAAAAACCCAGCTTGATTTCGACAAGCAACTTCAAGCTTTGGAAGTTGAAAAAATCGAGTTAAAGAAACAGCGTACAGAGTTGGAAGTAGCAGATAATTTCCTGAATGAACTTACTCAGAAATACGAGACTTTATTAAAGAAAGTTGAGGATTCGAAATATAAGATATTAGCTAAAGCCCAAAAAGAGGCAGACGATATTCTTGATTCTTCAAATAAGATGATCGAAAAGACCATCAAGGATATAAAGGAAGCAAAAGCGGATCAGGAAAAGACGAAAAAGATCAGAGCAGAATTATCTAAAAAGAAAGATAAAGTCAAATCTGAGCTTAAAGATGCAGACAAAAAACTACAGGAAAAGGCAGTAGCTGTTGAGACGAAAGAAAAGGATGAATCTAAAGAGATCAAAGTAGGTGATTTTGTAAAAGTTAAGAATCAGAATACGATTGGTGAAGTCGCTGAGATTACTGGAAAAGATGCTTTGATATCCTTTAACTCCATAAACTTCAGAACACGACTCAATCAATTACAAAAGATCAGTCGAAAACAAGCTAAAAAGGAGCTTAAGCCAAGATTACAATCCAATTTCAATACAATCGCAAATGAGATCAATGAAAAGGTTGCAAACTTTAATATGTCGATCGATCTCCGTGGTAAACGTGTTGATGAAGCATTGACAGAGATCAGAGATTATATAGATGAGGCCATCCTTTTAAACATAAAGGAGGTTAATGTATTGCATGGGAAAGGTGATGGTGTGTTAAGGCAAGTTGTTCGAGAGTATTTTGATGCAGTTCCTGAAATTAAGAAGTATCACGACCAGCATGTTCAGTTTGGTGGGAGTGGAATAACAATTGTACATTTTAGATAATATGAAAAAATTAGATCAATATAAATTCTTTAAAATATTTCCTTTATTAAGCCTTGTTGGATTGCTATTAGGGATACTCGGCGGTTATCTGTATTATTCAGAGATAGGTTGTGTAGATGGTACTTGCGCCATCACATCTAATCCATGGCTTAGTATGTTATGGGGTGGATTAATGGGTTATCTGCTTTTCGGAATGTTCACTCAAAAAAAAGAATCATCCCCTCAAAAGGAAGAATAACTACAGCTCTTCTAATTCTTTTTGGAGTTTTTTAGTGAGACTTTTTACAATGAGTTCGTACGAATGATCTATTAATTCAAGAACGAGATCGTCATTAACAGTCCCATCCAGATCAATACTATTCCAATGCTTCTTATTAAGATGATAACCACCTCTTATTGCAGGATATTCCTCTCTTAACTGAATTGCTCTTTCAGGATCACACTTTGCACTTATGGTAGGAAGTTCTGCGTCTAAGGGCATAAATAGAAAGATCTTCTGCATCACTCTGAATACCAGTGTGACTTCATCAAATGGGAAATCTTCACTAACTCCTTTTTTACTTAGGCAATAAGCTCTAATATCTTCTATGTTCATATTCTGATCAAATAGTGAGAACCTAATATAAGCAAGATTGTAAAATAAGCCATTAGCTTTTGCGTTTATAAATTGCAGGTTTATCAAAATAGTATAACTTTGCATGACTTTTTTGAGGGATGGTTTTAAACCTTTAGAGTATTTTGACGACTTATACTCAGTAGTTTAAACCTTGGCCCTCTATTTTTTTATGAGACACTAACAAAATTTTTATTGGTATGCCATTAAAAGANAAAACATCCGATCTTAAAAAAAGAATGAAGGATGCCCTTAAGGGAGGTGGTTCTAAAGCCGTTGAAAAACAAAAAGCAATTGGTAAATTAACCGCAAGGGAACGTATTCTGGCCATTCTGGATCCAAAAACATTCCACGAGTATGATCTTTTCGTTGAGCACGCAGCGAAAGATTTCGATATGGATAAAAAATATTTACCAGGTGATGGTGTTATTACCGGAACTGGTACGATCATGGGGAAACCTGTTTGTATCTACGCACAGGATTTCACTGTTGCAGGTGGTTCATTAGGATGGATGCATGCGAAGAAGATCACCAAGATCATGGATCACGCAATGAAACTAAAAGTGCCTATTATTGGTATTAATGATTCAGGTGGTGCACGTATTCAGGAAGGTGTAAACTCATTAGCAGGTTACGGAGAGATCTTCTATAGAAATACAAGAGCATCAGGTGTTATTCCTCAAATTTCAGTAATTCTTGGTCCTTGTGCCGGTGGAGCTGTTTATTCTCCTGCACTTACGGATTATGTATTCGTAGTTGATAAGATCTCAAAGATGTTCATCACTGGGCCTGAGGTGATCAAAACTGTTCTTGGTGAAGAGATCTCAATGGAAGAGTTAGGTGGTGCTAAAGTTCACTCTGAAACAACTGGTAATGCACATTTCTATGCAAATAGTGAGGAAGAATGTTTTGATCAGATCAAACAGTTGATCAGTTATATTCCATGGAGATCGGAANAGCACACGTNAAGCAATGGCATTCCCTAAAAAGAATCCAAAAGCTAAGAAATTCGATATCAACACTGTAATTCCTATTGATCCAAAGATACCTTATGATGTTAGAGACGTTATCAAAGCAGTTTCTGATGATAGTGAATTTTTCGAAGTTCAGGAATTATTTGCTCCGAATATCGTAATTGGTTATGCACGTATCAATGGTGATACTGTTGGTTTTGTAGCTAACCAGCCAAATGTTCTTGCTGGTGTTCTTGATGTTGATTCTTCAGATAAAGCAGCACGTTTCATTCGTTATTGTAACGCTTTCAATATTCCTCTTGTTACTCTTGTTGACCTTCCGGGTTATCTTCCAGGTATCGATCAGGAGCATGCAGGTGTGATCCGTCACGGTGCAAAAGTTCTTTATGCATATTCAGAAGCTACTGTTCCTAAGATCACTCTTATTCTTAGAAAAGCTTATGGTGGAGGTTATATAGCAATGTGTTCTCACCACTTAAGAGCTGATTTCGTATTTGCTTGGCCAACTGCTGAGATCGCTGTTATGGGTCCTGAAGGTGCAGCTAACATTATCTTTAGAAAAGAGATCATGGGTGCAGAAAATCCTGATGAAATGCGTCAGCAAAAAGTTGAGGAATACAAGCAGAAATTTGCAAATCCTTATGTTGCAGCTGCTTATGGTTATGTTGATGCGGTAATTGAGCCTGCGGAAACAAGAAAAATGTTGATCCACGCATTAGAGATCTCTGCTAGTAAAACTGAGATCATGCCTGAGAAGAAACACGGTATTCCACCATTTTAACAGATCGCTATGGAAAATCAAGATAATATGAAACAAGGTAAGATAGTTGTTGAAGGTGTTGAATACAAAACTTTAATAACTAAAAAATACCAGGAACGAACTCCTTATGCCGATCCTGATTTTACAAAAGTTCATGCTTTTATTTCTGGTACGATCAGAGATATATTCGTAAAAGAAGGTGGTAAAGTAAAAGAAGGTGACGTCTTATTATCATTGGAGGCAATGAAAATGAAGAATGAAATTAAAGCTTCACAAGACGGAATCGTTAAAAAAATAAATGTAAAGGTGAACGAGCAGATTTCGAAAGGAACACTACTTGTCGAACTCGGCTAAAGAATTCGTATGATCGATCAATTCTAAGATCGCATCTTTACCCTGACTTAAAGTGGAGGAACTGACCATCATTTGTGGAAGTTCGCTCCACTTTTCTTTTAAGGTCTTTTTATATACCTCAATATTTCTGATCAGTTGATCTTTCTTCAATTTGTCAGCTTTTGTAAAAACAATAATGAAAGGTAAAGCTGTCATTCCAAACCATTCAATAAACTCAAGGTCATTCTTTTGTGGTTCATGTCTGGAATCTATTAAAATGAAAGTACACATTAGGTTCTCACGCTTCATCAAATACTGATGGATCATTTTCCCCCATTTTGCTCTATCTGTTTTTGAAGATTTCGCATAGCCATATCCCGGAAGATCCACAAGGTACCAGTTTTCATTTATCAGGAAATGATTGATCAGCTGAGTTTTACCTGGAGTGGAAGATGTTTTAGCCAAATTTTTCTTGCCGGTAAGCATATTGATCAGTGAAGACTTACCAACATTCGACCTTCCAATAAAAGCATATTCCGGCATGTTTGGAGACGGACATTGTTCGTGTTTCTGACTACTGATTACAAATTCGGCCGATTTTACTTTCATTAGAGAGGCTTATAAGTATAAATGTGTCTTTCTTTCTTTAAGATATGAATGTCTTCTGTGGTTACCATGATCCCGGTTTCTTCTACTTCACCAAAATGATCATTTAGTGCAGTTCCAAATGTTTTCATAGTTGTTGAAACATTCATATAAGAAGTAAATAATGGAGGTACATTTTCACCTAACTGACGCACTGTTTGAATTAGTGTTTTATAATCTTTGTCATAATCACCACCTATAAAGATCTTGCCTAATTCATTGGTATCGTGAGTATATTGCATTGGTTTGTGAGGCATCACAAGAGCTTCATTGTCAGGAAAATATAAATGCATGAAATATAAAATAAGATCACGGGCTTCTCTGTGAAAATGAGAATACATTGTAACCTTGCCGAATAGATATTTAGCATCTTTGTGATCAGCAATAATTGCACCTAATCCGTCCCAGATATTATCCAGTGAATACATCCCTCTTCTAATATTTTTTGAAGGTTGATATTCGGGCTGTACAAAAGAACGTCCTAATTCGATGGTATAAGGTAAATATTCTTTGATGAATTTATCTGAATATGTGAAGAGTCTAGCTGTTGGAGTTTGAACATTGCCATCATTATCGATTTTGAGATTCTTACAATGAATAAATCTGTAGCCACCAATAATTTCCTTCTCTTCAGGATTCCAAACGATCAATTGCTTAAATGGAGTTTCAGCAGTATCATAAGCATCGATATCCATTGATTTACCTGTTCCTCCCTGAGCTTCTCGGAATGTTATTTCACGAAGCCTCCCAACTTCTTTCATTAGGTTCGGTGAGTTATGATGATCAAAAATGTAGATCTCATTTCTGCCATAATTGGTTTCACGAATAAAGATCTCATCCGTTAGTTCTTTTTCAAGTAAACTCTTCTCGATAGGGGATATGATGGTTTCCATAAAAAAGTCTTATTCTTTAGTAGTTAAATTCAGCTTTAGGGTCCTTTTCAAGCTCATAAATATGTTTTCTAAGAGCCTCAGCCCAGTCTGCATAGTTCATTCGTTTGTCGAAGGTGTCGTAATGTATTGGTTTTCCAAAAGTTATATTGATGCTCTTGTCGTTTTGCTTATACATCTCATCTACAAGGTACAACATTTCTAGATTCGCTTTTAATCCTAACCATTTTCTAAGATTAGCTAGATTGTAGAAAAAATTAGAATTTCGACCATTGATATGCGCTGGAATAATGATTCTGTCGTATTTCTTAGCTTTAGAAATGAATGTTTTTTTCCAGGGAAGGTCAGCAATCTTTCCATTGTTCTTTCTTGATACTAATCCTGCCGGGAAAAATAAAATGCATTTATCTGACTCAAATGCATCATTGATCTTCTTAACATTTTGAGCATTACTTCCATGTTTGTTGATCGGGATAAAAATCTCTTCGGAACCAGGAAGGTTCATAAGGATGTCATTGACAGGGAATACAATATCTTCTCGGATATTGCCAACAACATTCATTAAAGCTAATCCGTCGATACCTCCTAATGGATGATTGGCAGCTATGATGTATCTACCATTCTCTGGAATATTTTCAATCCCTTCAGTAGTGATTTTTGTTCCAAATTCTTTCAAAACAGCATCAACCTGAACAAGACCACGTTTATGACCATTTTCACTAATGAATTTGTTCAATTCATCCTGGTGAATGATTCGTTTTAAATAGCGAATAATGAATTTCGGTAAGGCTTTAAGTAATGCCGGACTTTTACTTCCGATTACTTTTTCTATGTCAATGAGTTTTTCCAATTATTTTCTTCCTTTTTCCGTGCTATACAAATTTACGTTTTTATCTGCTCTTTTTTAAGTCCAGATTCAAAAAATTGATATCTATTAAATGCTTATGGATTCCCACTTGGATTCAAAATGTTAACAAGTGGCTGAAGGATTCTAACTGACGCAAATTCAATCCGTTGAGTTTCATTAACAAAAAAATGTGAAAAAAATATGCCTATTAGTGAAACATTTTATCAACAAAGTGGTAAAAGGTGGTAAAAAGTGGTAATTTATTACGTATATTTACATCATAAAATCAAGATTTTTTGGCTGAGATTATTGGAACATATGAATGCAAGGTGGACGTGAAAGGAAGACTCATGTTTCCAGCACCTTTGAAGGCTCAAGTTGCTTCTGCATTGACGGAAGGATTTGTCGTGAAAAGGAGCATTTTTATGAAGTGCCTTGAACTCTATCCTATGGAAGAATGGAAATTGGAAAGTGCACGCATCAATAAGCTGAACAGATTCAAAAAGAAGAATGTTGATTTTATCAGAAAATTTATGGCTGGTGTGAAGTTAGTCGAGCTAGACAATGCCGGAAGAATTCTGATACCAAAAGACCTGATTAATTATGGTGGAATAAAAAAGGAAATCGTACTAGCATCAGTTGTAAATAAAATTGAAATCTGGGATAAAGCGGAGTATGAATCATCGATCTCTTATGATTCTGATGAGTTCGCTGATCTTGCAGAGGAAGTTATGGGGGATGTAGAACCTGAATAAAAACTGATGTATCGTAAACCTGTATTACTAAAAGAAAGTGTTGATGGATTACTTGTCAAACCTAATGGCGTATATGTAGACGTTACATTCGGTGGCGGTGGTCACTCTAAAGCTATCCTCGATCAGCTGATCGATGGAAGGTTGCTTGCATTTGATCAGGATGACGATGCACTTGAAAATGCATTTGATGATGATCGATTCACACTTATTCACTCCAATTTTAGACATCTAAAGAATTTCCTGCAGTTGTATCAAGCAGTTCCTGTTGATGGAATCCTAGCAGATCTGGGGATTTCCTCACATCAAATTGATGATGCTACTAGAGGATTCTCTACCCGTTTCGAAAATCTATTGGATCTACGAATGGATCGACGACAAACTGTTGATGCTGTTGAGGTGCTTAACACCTACAATGAAGACGACCTAATCAGCATTTTTAAGTTTTATGGAGAATTGAAAAACGCACGCCAAATCACAAGATTGATCATAAGTGGTAGAGATGATAAAAAAATAGAAACAACAAATCAGCTAAAGGAGCTTCTTCAAAAGTGTGCTCCAAAACATAAAGATCAACGATTCTTTGCACAGGTGTTTCAAGCACTGAGAATCGAAGTTAATCAGGAATTGGAAAGTTTGAAAGAGTTTTTAGAGCATTCGCTTGATGTTCTAAAACCAGGAGGTCGCTTGTCAGTGATTTCATATCACTCACTGGAAGATCGCTTAGTGAAAAATTTCTTGAAGTCGGGGAATTTTGAAGGAGTGGTAGAAAAAGACTTTTACGGAAATCCGATAACTCCATTCAATTTGGTGAATAGAAAACTCATCATCCCAACAGACCAAGAGATCGAATTGAACAATAGAGCGCGTAGTGCAAAACTAAGAATTGCTGAAAAGAAATAATGAATAAGAGAAGAGAAATAGAAAGAAATAATTTGTCTGATTCTGAAGGGGATTTGATTCAGAAACGCACCAAGAGCCTCTTAGGTGGTGACTTCCTGACCAATGACACTTCAGCAAGACAGCTGCCTTTCCTTTTGTTTCTGATGTTTCTCGGGATTCTATATATCGCAAATGTGTATTACTCGGAAGCGAATAATCGCGACATCGATAACCTTAAAAAAGAAGTTAAAGAATTAAGATTCGAACATATTTCAACCAAGTCAAAACTTATGCAGTTAAGCAAACAGAGTGAATTGGTGAAAGTGTTAAAAGATAAAGGGATCAAGGAATCTACGGTTCCCCCATACAAAATCATTGTAAAAGCCAAAAAAGAAGAATGAAGGATATCAGAAAAGATATATTATGGAGAGTATATCTCTTATACTTCGTTGTTCTGGTATTCGGACTTACGATCGTTGGTCGTGTTGTTTATATCCAACTAACCGAAGGTGATGCTCTTCAAATGGTCTCTCAGGAAAAAGAATATAAATTCTTTAGTCTTGAGGCAAATAGAGGTAATATCAGCGATTGTAATAACAACCTCCTTGCCACTTCTGTTCCTGTATTTGAGATCCGAATGGATGTAGATTCCGAAAATATTTCCGATAAACTTTTTAATGATAAAGCCGATTCTCTTGCATTATGCTTATCTAAACTTTTCAAAAATAAAAGTAAATCTCATTACCTATCAAAGCTAAAGAAAGCACGTAAGGATGGAAATAGATATTTGCTAATTGAGCGCAATGCTAGTTATGAGGATCTAAAAGAATTAAGAAGCTTCCCGATTTTCAGATTAGGGAAGTACCGAGGTGGTCTTATTACAATTCCTAAGACTGTTCGTAAAATGCCTTTCGGAGATCTTGCAAAAAGAACGATCGGTTATGAGAATAAGACTGAAAATTTATTTGTTGGATTAGAAGGCGCATACTCAGAGTTTATTCAAGGTAGAGATGGGAATCAATTGAAGAGACGAATTAATCATGGAGATTGGATCCCGGTTAATGATGAGAATGATATTCTTCCGGTTGACGGCAAAGATATTTTTACAACAATTGATGTGAATCTTCAGGATGTTGCTCAGAATGCATTAAAGGATCATCTTTTCGATCAAGGTGCATATCAGGGTTGCGCTATCCTGATGGAAGTTAGCACAGGTCATATTAAAGCAATTACCAGTTTGAGGTATGATTCTGCTAGTCAGAATTATCACGAAGCCTACAATTATGCTATCGCTGAGAATGTGGAGCCAGGTTCAACATTCAAGTTGATGTCGATGATGGCTGCTCTGGAACTTACCAATATCAATTTATTAGACTCGGTTGATACTGAAAATGGAGTGACTCAATATCATGATCGATTCATGAAGGATGATCATAAGATTCGCGAAGGAGGTAAGATCACGATCAGAGAAGCTTTCGAATTGTCTTCCAATGTTGTTATCTCCAAAATAATTTATGAAGAGTTTAAAGAGAAGCCTGAAAAGCTTGTTGAATTTTTATATGATATTCCACTGAATAAGCCTCTTGGGATCGAGATCAAAGGTGAAGGAAATCCATATATCAAACATCCGGACAATAAAAGATATTGGTATGGAACTACCATTCCATGGATGTCGATTGGTTATGAGTTAACGCTTACACCATTACAAACCCTTGCTTATTACAATGCGGTTGCAAATGGTGGTAGGATGATGAAACCAATGTTTGTTAAAGAGATCAGACATGGTGGAAAGGTGATAGAACGTTTTAAACCTGAAACGATCAATCGAAAGATCTGCTCAAGAAGAACTGTTGATACGCTGCAAAGTTTATTAGAAGGTGTTGTTTTGAGAGGAACAGCCACAAGCCTTAATAAAACCCCTTATTTAATTGCAGGCAAAACCGGGACTGCACAAATTGCTGAAGGTAGTAAAGGTTATAATAAAGAGAATTATAATGCATCTTTTGCTGGGTATTTCCCAGCCGATAACCCTAAGTATTCTTGTATTGTTGTGGTAAATAATCCTACCAAAGGTCGTATTTACGGAAGTTCCGTTGCTGCGCCTGTTTTTAAGGAAATAGCTGATAAAGTTTATGCTACTCAATTGGATCTGCATTCCAATAACTCAGTTCAATTAGCAAGTAAGTTCTCCGGCACAGTTAGAGGTAATCGTGAAGATCTCGAGAAGGTATTTGATGCCCTGAAAGTTCCCAATGATCTGAATTCAACTGCTGAATGGGTTTCTGCTTCTCAATCACAAGACACCATCAATTTAAGAGCAATCACAACACATAAAACACTGGTCCCAAATGTTAAGGGGATGAGTGTGAAGGATGCAATATACCTACTAGAACAGTATGGATTGAAAGTAAAGATCATCGGGAAAGGTAAAGTTTCAAGTCAATCCCTACGCCCGGGAACAGTAATAAACGGTTCAAAGGAAATCATTTTAAATCTGGCAAGCTAATGAAAATGTTAAATCAAATATTAAGCAAAATAGCTATTAAGAAGACTCTGGGAGAATTACCTGAGTCTATTAATTCTATTGCATTTGATTCCAGATCGATCTCTGAGAATGATCTCTTTGTTGCTATAAAGGGAACTCAGGTTGATGGGCATAATTTCATTAATCAGGTTATTGATAATGGTGCATCTGTTGTTGTTTGTGAAGATGCTCCAAAAGAATTTCTTGGGAAATGCTGCTTTATTGTTGTTGAAGATACAAATATAGCTCTTGAAGAATTATCATCAGCATATTTTGATCATCCAGCTGCTAAGCTGAAACTAGTAGGAGTTACAGGTACAAATGGGAAGACAACCACTGCATCACTATTGTTCGATCTGTACACCGAGCTTGGTTATGATTGTGGTCTCCTTTCTACTATCGAGAATAGAATAAAAGGCAAAGTTGTTGAAGCTACACATACAACACCTGACCCAATTCAGATCAATAAGCTCATAGCAGAGATGGTTGAGAATGGTGTCTCACATTGTTTTATGGAGGTGAGTTCTCATGCAATTGATCAAAGCAGAATATCTGGATCAAGATTTGCCTTAGGAATCTTTACAAATATCTCTCATGATCATCTTGATTATCATAAAACTTTCGATGCATACATAAAAGCCAAAAAGAAATTCTTCGATGAATTACCTAAGACCGCTTTTGCCCTGAGCAATTTCGACGATAAGCGTGGTATGGTTATGCTGCAAAATACAAAAGCCGAGAAGCACACTTATGGATTAAATGGAGTTGCAGATTTTAACTGTAAGATCATAGAAAACCAATTTGATGGTCTGCAATTACAGATCGAGCACCAAAGTGTATGGTTTAAATTGATCGGTAAGTTCAATGCCTATAACCTAATGGCAATTTATGCTACTGCTGTTCTGCTCGGTGAAGATAAACTTGAAGTTTTGGCTAAGCTCAGCAACTTGGATACTGCTGAAGGCAGATTCGAGCAAATTCGCACTCCTAATAATATTTCTGTGATCATTGATTACGCACACACTCCTGATGCATTAAAGAATGTGTTGTCAACAATAAGCAGTATCAGAACTGGTAATGAGAGTCTTATTACATTGGTTGGAGCCGGTGGAAACCGAGATGCAGCAAAGAGACCAAAAATGGCAAAGATCGCTGTAGACCTAAGCGACAGAGTTATCCTTACTTCCGATAATCCAAGATTTGAAGACCCTGAAGTGATCCTAGAAGATATGAGAAAAGGAGTTGATGCAGTTGGAATCAGAAAGGTTTTAAGTATTACAAATCGCAAAGAGGCGATCCGCACAGCAATTGCACTTGCAAACTCTGGAGATATAATTCTGATCGCCGGTAAGGGACATGAGAAATATCAGGTGATCAAAGACGAGAAGGTCCCATTCGATGAGAAAGAAATTGTTAATGAACTATTAAAGAATTAAGTTATGTTGTACTATTTGTTTGAATACCTAGATCGAGCTTTTGATTTCCCAGGTGCAGGTGTATTTCAATACATCTCATTTAGAGCAGCAATGGCGATCATAACTTCTCTGACTATTTCATTGCTATTCGGGAAAAGCTTGATCCAGCTACTTGTAAAACGCCAGGTTGGTGAGTCGATTCGTGACCTTGGTCTTGAAGGTCAAAAAGAAAAACAAGGAACCCCAACTATGGGTGGGCTGATCATTCTTGGAGCCATCCTTATTCCAACTTTATTATTTGCAAAGCTTGATAATATCTACGTATTACTCATGTTGTTCGCAACCGTTTGGTTAGGCATTATTGGATTTATAGATGATTATATCAAAGTATTTAAAAAGGATAAAAAAGGTTTAGCGGGAAAATTCAAGATCGGCGGACAGATTGGCTTAGGCTTAGTTGTAGGTGCCGTGATGTACTTCAATGAAACCATTGTTATCCGCGAGAAACTTGATCAGGAAGTGATCTCTCAAATGAATATCAATAGCTCAGATCCGGCTTCTCATTTTGCTAAAGAAGATGTTCATACACTAAAAACATCAGTTCCATTTGTTAAAAATAATGAGTTTGATTATGCAGTACTGATCTCCTGGTTAGGTGATTGGGCCACTAAATACGCCTGGTTAGTATTTATACCAATTGTTATTCTGATCATAACGGCAGTCTCAAATGGTGCGAATCTGACCGATGGAATGGATGGCTTGGCCACCGGAACTTCCGCTATCATTGGAACTACACTAGCTGTATTAGCATGGGTGTCGGGTAATATAGTTTTTGCCGATTACCTGAATATCATGTATATACCGAATGTAGGTGAATTGACCATTTTTATTAGTGCCTTTGTAGGTGCATGTATTGGTTTCCTATGGTATAACTCATTCCCTGCACAAGTATTTATGGGAGATACTGGAAGTTTATCTCTTGGTGGTATTATCGCAGTCTTTGCAATTATCATTAGAAAGGAATTACTCATCCCAATTCTATGTGGGATCTTCCTTGTAGAGAATTTATCCGTGATCCTACAGGTTAGCTATTTCAAATACACAAAGAAAAAATTTGGTGTAGGTCGACGCATTTTCTTGATGTCGCCATTACACCATCATTTTCAACTAAAAGGATATTCAGAACCAAAAATCGTTCAGCGATTCTTCATCGTAGGGATCATGCTGGCTGTGATGACTATCATCACACTTAAACTAAGATAAATGAATAGAAAACGGATCATCGTACTCGGAGCAGCTGAAAGTGGTGTGGGTTCAGCCATACTTGCTCAAAAAGAAGGTTACGATGTATTTGTTTCAGATAAAGGAAAAATAAACGAAAAATATAAGAACGCTCTTTTACAATATGAGATCAGTTTCGAAGAGGAGAAACATAGTACAGATCTGATCTTCAATGCCGATGAGGTAATTAAAAGCCCTGGAATTCCTGATCATATTCCATTGATCAAATCCTTAGCTGAAAAAGGAATTCCAGTGATTTCGGAGATCGAATTTGCAGGAAGATATACTAATGCATTTAAGATCTGTATTACAGGAAGTAATGGGAAAACCACAACAACAATGTGGATCTACCATGTTCTGAAATCTGCAGGATTGAATGCCGGACTGGGAGGAAATGTAGGACAAAGCTTTGCTTGGCAGGTTGCTGAAGAAAACTACGACTACTACGTTTTAGAGTTAAGTAGCTTTCAGCTGGATGGGATGTTCGATTTCAAAGCTGAGATCGCAATCCTCCTGAATATTACTCCGGATCATCTCGATAGATACGACTATAAGTTCGAGAATTATGTGGATTCGAAATTCAGGATTCTTCAGAATCAGGATGAAGAAGATGCATTTATCTACTGCGCAGATGATGATGTGATTATAGAGAAGCTTTCGAATGTGAAGTGCAATGCAAAGCAGTTTCCATTTACCCTCAATTCGAATTTCAATAAAGAAGGAGCACACTTAAAAGAGAATAAAATAATTGTAAACATAAAATCAAGTACACTGACTATGACTTTAGAAGAATTAGCATTACAAGGTAAACACAATGTGTATAACGGAATGGCAGCAAGTATCAGTTCAAGATTGATCGATATTCGTAAGGATACGATCAAACAATGTTTGTCTGACTTTCAAAATGTGCCACACAGATTAGAGTTTGTTGCCACTATTCACGGTATTGATTACATAAATGATTCCAAAGCTACAAATGTAAATTCAACATGGTATGCTTTGGAAAGTATGGAGTCTGAAGTAGTTTGGATCGTTGGCGGCGTTGATAAAGGAAATGATTATACTGAGCTTTCTTCCCTTGTTGAAGAGAAAGTTAAAGGCATCGTTTGCTTAGGTCTGGATAACTCCAAAGTTCATAAAGCATTCAATAATATTGTTCCTAATATTATTGATGCTGCAAATATGGATGAAGCAATTGAATTTGCAGGAAGATTGGCTCAGCATGGAGATAGTGTTCTGCTTTCACCTGCATGTGCAAGTTTTGATCTTTTCGAGAATTACGAAGAGAGAGGAGATAAGTTTAAAGAATCAGTATATAAATTATAAGCATACATGTCTTTACTCGGTAAAAAAATAAAAGGTGATAAGGTGATCTGGGCGGTAGTTATTCTGCTTTCAGTATTATCCTTATTGGCTGTATATAGTTCTACCGGAACCCTGGCTTATCGCTATCAGGGCGGTAATACCGAGTATTATATGATCAAACATTTCATGATCCTTGTATTTGGATTTATCCTGATGTATGTTGCTCATTTGATCAAGTACACATATTATTCGAGGATATTCCAGATCGCACTTTACATTGCTGTACCTCTTCTGGTTTTAACTCTTTTCATCGGACTTAATTTAAATGAAGCGAAGAGAGTTCTGCCATTACCATTCAATTTAACATTCCAAACTTCTGATCTAGCCAAGCTTACACTGATCATGTATTTGGCAAGATTACTTACAAAGAAACAAGAAACAATTAAGGACTTTAAATCAGCTTTTGTTCCACTTATGTTACCAATATTAATTGTATGTGGCTTGATTTTACCTGCTAATTTTTCTACGGCTGCTTTATTGTTCGTTACTTGTCTTGTATTGATGTTCATCGGCAGAGTGAATATGACCTATATATTCTCTTTGATAGGTATTGGAGTGGTCTCCCTGGCGATATTTATTACAATTCTTTATCAAATGCCGGGAGAGAAACAAGGTCGTATGTGGACATGGAAAAATCGAATTGAAAATTTTGTAGATAAAGACGCTGAAGCAAATTATCAGGTAGAGCAATCAAAGATCGCCATTGTAAAAGGTGGACTGATTGGGAAAGGCCCCGGAAATAGTTCGCAAAGAAACTTTTTACCACATCCATACTCTGATTTTATATTCGCAATTATTATTGAAGAGTATGGCCTGATTGGGTCAACAATTGTAGTTTTACTATATCTTATTTTGTTCTTCCGGGCAGTCCGGATCGTGAGTAAAATACCACAGAATTTCGGTGCATTTTTAGTATTTGGAGTAAGCTTTAATCTGGTGTTTCAGGCAATGATCAATATGGCAGTAGCCGTTAATCTATTGCCAGTTACCGGACAACCTCTCCCATTAGTAAGTATGGGTGGAACATCCATTTGGTTTACAAGTTTGTCGATCGGGATTATCTTAAGTGTAAGTAAAGAAATCAGTAGTCAATCATCATTAAAAGAAATGCAATATGCCAAATAAAAAAGTGATCATAAGTGGTGGCGGAACCGGAGGACATATATTCCCGGCCATAGCAATTGCAAATGCTATCAAGCGCAGAAGTGATGATGTTGACATCCTATTTGTTGGTGCTAAAGGCAGAATGGAAATGCGAATGGTACCGGATGCAGGATATCCGATCAAAGGATTATGGATAAGTGGGATCCAACGAAGAATTACATGGAAAAATCTATTATTCCCATTAAAACTCATTACAAGTCTGATTAAAGCAAGCTTCATTCTCCTAAGATTTAAGCCGGATGTTGTTATTGGAGTTGGCGGCTATGCGAGTGGACCTACACTTAAAATGGCAAATCGATTTAAGATACCTACACTGATCCAGGAACAAAATTCCTACCCTGGAATCACAAACCGATGGTTGGCAAAAGAGATCAATACCGTTTGTGTGGCTTATGAGAATATGGATAAATATTTCCCAGAAGAAAAGATCGTGAAAACCGGAAATCCAGTTAGAGTTGATGTTATCGACATTGAAGGGAAAGAAGAAGAAGCTAGAAACTTCTTTGGACTAGATGCTGATAAGAAAACGATATTGATCATTGGGGGAAGTCAGGGTGCATTATCCATTAATAAGGCAATTCACAGACATCTTGCTTCGCTTGTAGCAAAAGATTATCAACTGATATGGCAAACAGGAAGGTCTTACATTGAAGAAGCGACTGTTTTGGTTCAGGATCCGACATATAAAAATGTTAAAGTGCATCAATTCATAAAACGTATGGATCTGGCTTATGCATCTGCAGATCTTGTGATCTCAAGAGCCGGAGCTATTGCAATTGCCGAACTTTGTGCCGTACAAAAACCTGTGATCTTTATTCCATTGCCTTCGGCAGCTGAGGATCATCAAACTAAGAATGCCATGGCATTGGTGAATTCTAATTCGGCCTTAATGGTAAAAGATACTGAAGCTCCAGAAATTTTAGGTGCACACATTCTTCAATTGATGAATGATCTTGACAAACAAAAAGAACTTAAAGAAAATATAAAGAAACATGCCTCGTTTAATGCTCCTGAAATGATCGTTAATGAGGTGTTTAAATTAATGTAATCGTGAAGCTATCAGAAATTAAAGAAATATATTTCCTCGGAATTGGCGGTATAGGCATGAGTGCCCTTGCTCGCTATTTCTTAGCTTCTGGCAAGAAAGTTTCTGGTTACGATAAAACCCCAACTCCTTTAACTGATGAGTTGATCAAAGAAGGGGCAGAGATCCATTTTGAGGATCGCCCTGACCTTATACCTTCTAATATTGATCTTGTAATTCTAACTCCTGCAATTCCATCTAGTTTAAATGAGTTGCATTTTGTAGAGAAACTCGATGTTCCTTTACTTAAAAGATCGGAAGTGCTTGGAGAGATCAGTAAAGATAAGTTTACAATTGCAGTAGCAGGAACACATGGAAAGACCACCATCTCCTCCATGATCGCACATATTTTCAAATGTGCAAATGCTGATTTCACGGCAATAATTGGTGGTATAGCCACGAATTATAACTCCAATTTTATAGGAAATAAAAATGGAGAGATTTTGATCGTTGAAGCTGATGAATTTGATCGTTCTTTCCTTACTTTATATCCTGATATCGCAGTGATAAGTTCTGTTGATGCTGATCATCTTGATATCTATAGAACAAAAGATTCTGTAGATAAATCTTTCCAACTATTTGCTGATCAGATCAAGGAAAACGGAAGTCTGGTTTTAAAATCTGGTTTGGCTATCCAAAAGGAGAATAAACTTTATACATACAGTCTGAGTGATGGAGAGAATTTTAAAGCGATTTCTATTGAGCATCAGAATGAGAAGTTTGAGATTAAGTTTGATCTTAACG
>PARP01000028.1 GCA_002711565.1 Bacteroidota bacterium | reverse complement strand
TTTGGAAGTTCTCTTGAGCGAGCACCCGTAGCAAGAATGATATGCTCTGCTGTATATTCTGTTACTTTGCCTTCAGCATCTGTAACTTCAATGGTTTTTGCTGCTTTAAGTTTCGCAAAACCTTGAATATGCTCAACTTTATTCTTTTTGAAAAGGAATTGAATTCCTTTGCTCATGCCATCGGCAACACCGCGAGAGCGTTTTACCATGGCTTCGAAATCAGGCTTAACTTCACCTTCAACACTTACACCATAATCTGAAGCATGGGTTAGGTAATTAAATACCTGTGCACTTTTTAATAAAGCTTTGGTTGGGATACAACCCCAGTTCAAGCAAATACCACCTAATTCTGCTTTCTCTACTACGGCTACTTTTTTGCCTAATTGAGATGCACGGATCGCTGCCACATAACCACCTGGGCCGCTACCGATCACTATTACATCGTATGACATATCTTATATTGTTATTTTAATTGATTATAAATTGCAAAAGTAAGAAATAAAGTGCGAATGTGCCAGCAACTTAATGGCATATTCTTACAATTTTTAAAGATAAATATAGCCATTAAAAATGGCAGTAAAAAAGATTGTTTTGGTAATATTAAAGCTTAGTGATCTTTTTAGTAATCGCACCACCATCAAACACAAATTGGATCAGATAAGTTCCGGTATTTAAATGAGAGATGTTGATCTCGTTATCAGGATTATAAATTGTTTCAATGAAAGTACCGTTTATGTCATATATATGGATGTTCTGGATCTTTCTTTTGCTTTGATTATATTGAAGTTTTAATAAATCTTGTATTGGGTTTGGATAGATGATTAGACCAACTTCTTTTTCCATTTCATTTATACCTAGCAATAGAGGATAAAAATAAGTTTCTTTACGATGAGTATTGAAATCCATGCTTGAATTAGCTCTGGAATGACCATGGATCACGGTCGAATCAAGAACATTATTTGTATAATATCTGTTTTCCAGGCGCTCATGTCTAAAACCATTAAAAGTTGAATACCACTCTTCTGTACTGCTTTGAATCTGATTTTGGTTCACATCATACTCCCAGTTTGTTATTAACTGATCATGCCACGATTGTGTTGAGTCAATCCATCGAGAATAGACTTCCTGAGTTTTGCTAAGAGCTGAGTTGTATTCATATTGATACCTGGAATTTGTTAGCCATTGATCATTTGACCAAGACAAATTGAGTGTCTCAACTAATGTATCATCATTATGGGTATAGATCTTCTTAGTCCCATTTTCCCATCCAGATTCTCCAAAAAACTGAGATTCATAAATACTATCTCTACCAAACTGATCGAAAGTGTTAAGTTGCCTATTGTCAAACTCCCACTGATTATCAACCCACTCGGAATATGTAAGGTTAGTTTGTCGTCCTTCGGAGTCGTAAGTGTAATTTCTCTTATAATAATTGCTTGGAGCGGCACCATTTTGCCCCCATTTAATAATTGTTTCGATAATTTGTGTTTTAGAACTATTATAGAAATAATCAACAGAATAGTCACTTGTTAATTGATTATTTTCGAAGTCTTTGATGGTTAGCTTTGTCTTTAAACCCTCGGCATCTCTTTCATATTCTAAAATACTACTGAGTTTTAATATTGGATATTCATCATAAACATTAGCCCTGAAGGTCATCCTTTGCATGAATAATCCACTCTCATTATATTGAGTTGTTTCTTTAGAGCTAGGTTTCCAAGAATCAAAGGACATTTCTTAGTGCAGTTTTTCGATTATGTCGGAATTAGCATTATAAATGAAAATGGTTTTTGAGACATCTTTCCAAGGATTATTATAAATGCTTTGTTGGGTAATAATACTATCTGGTAATTGAGTTTGAGAATAAGCACTTAAGGAAAATGCAATGAAGGCAAAGCTTAAAATAATTCGATACATAATCAGGTATGTCTAAATTAGCAAATAGGGGAGGACCTTGCTAATTTAGTAATTATTAAAGGATTTCCCAAGCTTCTATTGGCCCTTTAACAACATTGAACAAAGGATGAGTCGAAATTGACTTCTGATTGGAAACAAAATCTAGTTTCTCCGGATCTCTAACTTTTAATTTATTCTTTAAGTGTTCAAGTTCATAATCCATCTGTTGATCATTAACAGTAAGTTCCGATTTCTTGAAGTTCCAGTCGATCTTCTCTTTATTGAAATTGTATCCTCTTCTTACTGCTTCGTGATAGATTTCTGCCAAATATTGATTGATGCAGTCCAATGGCTTTTCAGCTGCTTTAAATCTATCTAATTGTGGATGATTCTTATATCCTTTCGTGTTTCCTTCTATCACATTCTTGGCTAAAAGTGTTTCTCTCCATAAGGCAACCAAGCCCTTGGAATCTAAGTATTGTGGATGTAAAGACCAGATTCTCATTTTGTTAGTTTTTTAATTAATCCTCGAAAAATGATCCCATGAAATGGATATACTAACCACCAGTAAAATCTTCCAAGAAGACCCTTAGGTCTGAATGTAGCTGTTTGATATAGTTGATTTTCTTTAATTCGAAACTCGAGCCATGCTTCACCGGGAAGTTTCATTTCAGCAAACAGAAGTAATCGGCCCTCTTCTTTATTGGAATACAAAACTCTCCAGAAGTCCAAGGCATCACCTGCTTCAAGTGTATTCTGATTTGTTCTACCTCGTCTTAATCCAACTCCACCTATTATTCGATCAATAAACCCTCTGATCTTCCAAAGGAAATTTGCATACAACCAACCTTTAGCGCCTCCTAATTGCCAAATTCTTTCTCGCGTATTTTCAGAATTTGAGATTTCAGCGATTCGTTGATCAGAATAACAGCCGAATGTTGGTACGTTTAAAAAATCAGAAATGTAAATGTTCAATCTTCCACTAGCCAGAGCATCTTTCCAGCTGCTTACGATTTGATTGCTTTCTATCTTCTGGATCGTTCTCTTGATTGATTCAGAATAAGATAAGGGATTCAAATTCAAAATTTCGTTTATACCTGATGGTCTGCAGATCACCTCAATTTTCATGCTGTCAACTAGTGCTTTAGCTAATCTGTATGAGGTTGATGTAATAAAAAAGAGCCAATATGAGGAGAGTCGGGGAGTCATAATTGGCACCGTAATGATCTTTCTTATTAGTCCTCTTTCTTTAGCATAACCAAGTAAAATTTCCTTATAACTTAAAATGTCGGGACCGCCAATATCAAAGTTTCGGTTAAATGTATTCCGGTTGTTCATGGCTCTCAACAAAACCTGAATTACATTGCTTATCGCAATTGGTTGACATTTAGTGTTTAACCATTTAGGAGTGATCATGATCGGTAATTTTTCAACCAGATCACGGATGATCTCAAATGAAGCACTTCCCGAGCCAATGATAATTCCCGCTCTGAAACAAGTAAAGTGATATGAACCTTTAGCAATTTCATTTTCAACAGCTAAACGTGATCCTAAATGCTTTGAGAGTTGTTTGTCGTTTACAATGCCACTTAAATAAATAACTTGTTGTGCAGCTGTTTGTGAGATCCTTTCACGAAAGTTTTGCGCAGTTTGGAGTTCTAGAGATTCATAATTTGGGGACGAATCCATGCTGTGTAATAAGTAATATGCAATGTCGATATCATAGGGGATCGCATTTAAAGAATCAGGATTTAAGAAATCTAATTCAATGACCTGTATCTTATTCGCAATAGAAGAGGGAGGATTAAATCTGTTTTTATCACGTACACAACAAAATAATTGATGATCCTCTTGCGCTAATACATTCAGCAAGCGTTTCCCAATATAACCTGTAGCTCCTGTAATTAATATCTTCATTAGAATTCGATCATTATTCCTATTGATGGTAATAGATTACCATTGGTATTCTCAATCTCTTTAAGCTGATATTTCAGAGGATCATTAGGGTCAGTTATTTTCATTCCATTTTGATCTCTTGCCACATCAAGATAGGCCGGTCCTTGTATTTCTTTATTGTAAATATTCTGAATATCCATAAACAATTCAAGTGTCCATCTTTTAAAGAACCATTTTTTATCTACTCTGATATCCAATGCATGAGATACAGGATATCTTTCCTGATTTAGTCTGCTCCAATCGAATATACCTTCATTGGTAACATCCCAAACAGCTTTCAGTGCTGAGGTAGAACGATCATAGGGAGTAAAAGGAGCACCTCCAAGAAGCCTGAACTTAAATCCAACTTCCCAGTTTCTGTTCAGTTTCTTACCTGCAGTGATATTTAAAATGTGCTTATTATCCCAGCTGGAAGCAACATATTCATTTTTCAGATCCTTGAACTCACTTCTAACCCATGTGTAAGATAGAATACCATAAAACTTATCACTAAGCTTTTGTTGCATAAACACTTCAATACCATAGGCTCTACCATCTGATGTAGATGTTACTTCCTCATTTCCGATTACACCAAAATCACCACCTAAATTTGCAAGTGAGATCTGATCATCTACTAAAAAAGGATAATTTGAATATGTTTTAAAGAATGATTCAATTGTGATCTTCGCATAAGGATTAGGATTGAATTCAATGCCTGCAACAATCTGATCCGATTTAATATAGGTGATCTTGTTATCCTTATTTACAAGAATGTTATTATTGTCTCTGAATCCCATTACAGTGTATGGAGGTAATTGGTAATATCTTCCCATATTGAAGTTTAAAAACCATTTGCTAGACAATGCATAAGCAATTGAGAATCTTGGTGATAATTGATCGATAGGATTGGCCATCTCGGTAGAATACGTATTTAGGTCTGTTCTGATTCCAAGTGAAAGGATCAGTTTGTCATCCTTAAAACTCTTCCCGATTTGTGCAAATGCACTCATTTTACCAAAATTCAATGAAGATTGAAAATCTATGGTTCTTACCATCCCATTCAACTCGCTTAAGTTAAAAGTTGAGTTGGTATATCTTGCATGTTCCAGTCCAAAACCAAAATTCGTTTTCCAACCGTTTGATCGCCCAGTACTTTCAAATCGGAATTTCGTTTCTGCTTCTTCTGAAACATAATCAAGGATCAGATCCTGGGGAAGATCCGTATTGTCTTTATATTTTATAGCTTCATTATGGAGATGGTTTCTACTGATCACAAATGTTTGATAGCTATTTTTTCTAAAATGTTTCCATACCGCTCCAATTGTATAGTTCCATTGACTGTTTACCGGGATATTCCCTAATATGTAAGTGTTTCTTTCTAAGATATCCGGGTCTGTAACTCCATCATTCACATCTTTATTTAGTTTGAAATCATCAATGGCACCTAATCCAATAATAGTCAACTGGTTTTTATCATCAATTTTAAAACTGTGTTTATATTGAATGTCATTATAAGTTGGTAGAAACGGAAGTTTTAATGCTTTGAAAAGTACTTGTAAATAGGATCTTCTTAAGGATAGAATATATGATGAGTTTTCCCCGGATGGGCCATTAAGTGTAAGTCCAAGATCGCTTGACCCTAAAGTGATCGCTTTATAGAGTTTCTCATCATTACCTTTGATCTGCTTGAAATCCATTACCGAACTCAACGCATTTCCTCTATTTGCCGGAAAAGCTCCGGCATAAAAATCCACTTCTCTGATAAAGTCAACATTTATCATTCCAACCGGACCACCTGAAGAACCTTGAGTGGCGAAGTGATTGATATTTGGAACTTCAATACCATCTAAATAAAATCTGTTTTCATTTGGAGCACCACCTCGAACAATAATATCATTCCTGAATGATACTGTTGAAGAAACACCGGGTAATACCTGAATCACCTTTGAAATGTCTCTGTTACCGCCCGGACTTCTATATATTTCTGTAGATCCGATACTCCTTAAACTCACAGGGCTTTCTGGTGTTTTATTGAAAGGTGGAGCTTTGATTTGGATCTCATCCAATTGTGTGGAAATATATTCCAGCGGAATATCTAAAATTGTTGGTTTGCTCGGACTTACATAGATCTCATAAGCAATGAATCGCCTGAAACCTACAAATGAACATATCAGATTATAAACCCCTGGTTGTAGGTTTTCGATCCTATAAGTTCCATCTATATTAGTTGTTGTACCTGTATTTGTTGAATCTAAAACAATATTTGCAAAAGCTATTGCTTCATTATTTAGTTGATTATAAACGCGGCCTTTTATGACCCCATTCTGAGAAAAAACGAAATTAAAAGCTGTTAGAAAAACTAGAAGGAGGATGTATTTTAAGCGCATAGATTGAATTAATTAGATATGAAATTAATATCCATATCTAGTTCAATCAAGAAAAAAAGTGATAAATAATTGTTAAATCATGGATTGCACCAATTCAAAGCATCATCATACTCAGCAAAGATCTTGCATTCCCAACCTGTTGATACTCTGATACTATCGGCAAAAATGAGATAAGCTTCATATGCATTGTTGGTGTCAGGAATGATTGCAAGTTTGTGATTGTAATCCCAATGTGATCTAATGCTTTCAATGTCAGGAAATTGAGACTCTATATTCAGTGGGATGTTGATCTCTTCTACTTTGCGAAAGTCCCAGATATGAAACTTCGCCTTTGCATAATCAGGTCTTGATCTCATGAATTGGTCAATTTCTTTGATAGTATCAATATTCACCAATCCATTAAGAACAATGCATTGATTGCTCCCTATTTCATTGATTTGATAAGACATACACGTGCAAGAGGTATCTTAAAGATACGAAATCTGAAATCTGAAAGCAAAAAAAAGCCCGTCTACCAACAGGCGGACAGGCTATATTTTAATGGTTAGTTATTTCATTCCAAGCTTTTTCCAGAGCCATAAACCGGGACAAATTCCAGTTATTCCTGCAATTAGTAATGCAACAACAGGGAAATAGGAGAACCAATGTACGTTCTCATGTCCACTTAAGTAAATGCCGGCATAAATAACTAATGCCATGAAGATGAATTGGAAGTTTAGTGCTTTCATAATTGATTAGTTTAGTGAATAAATAGTCGTTTGATGAAAGCTAAGATAATGAAAACCAGTTCAAAGAAAAAGTTAAGCCAGGATTGACTTGATTATTGAACTGTAAATATTAACTCCTGTATCAATTAGCTCATCCCGAAAATCATAATCAGAATGATGCAAGGCCGGGCTATCCATACCACTTCCCAGAGCGAACATGCATGAAGGGATTTTTTTTGAAAACCAACCAAAATCTTCACCGAATCTGAATGGTAGATCCTTATCAATAATTTCAAGATTAACAGCTTTAGCAGATTCTGCAATAATAAACCTAGCTTGATCATTTGTTCTCGTTGCAGGGAAATAATCGAAGCATTCACAGTTAAAACTTAAATTGTGTTTCGAACTAATATCTTCAATGTGCTTAAGTAAATTGGCTTTAATTGAATCGAGTGTTTTATCATTCCATGCCCTTAATGTATAATGCAGTTCAGCAGATCCTGCTGAAACACCATAAGCGACTTGGCCCATCTTTATACAAACTGGAGTGATCAGATTAAAGTCTTCTTTCTCCTGATCCAAATTGTTCATAAGATCCAGTTCTTGGGTTATTTCAGCAATTGCAAGACTTGGATTTATCCCTTTTTCTGGCTCTGAGGCATGACATTCTTTTCCCTCAAGTTTAATAGCAAGACTTTCTACTGATGCTGAAAAGTTCTTTTTGGGTATCACTATGGAATGCATTGGAAAACCCGGCATATTGTGCAAGGCAAATGCATAGTCTGGTTTGAAGGATTTAAACTTAGGATCTTCCAGAAAGGCCTTAGCGCCTATGCCATTTTCTTCTGATGGTTGAAATACTATGATTACACTTCCATTTTTAATTTTATTCGCTGATAATTCTTTACATAAACCAATTGCGATCACGATATGACCATCATGACCACATGTGTGAGAAATACCCGGATTTACTGAGCTGTAATGTTTATCGGAGGTTTCTTGAACAGGGATCGCATCCAGGTCGCACCTTATCAAAATGCATGGACCTTCATTTTTAGATTTAAAGACTACTGCTAATCCATTTCCGGCTATTCCTTCAATGATCTCATCCGGATCGAATTGTTTTACGTATTGCAGAACCCTGATCGAGGTATTCTTTTCATTACCCGATAGCTCAGGATACTTATGTAATTGATGTCTTAATTCCTTAAGTGTTTGCATATCTACTCTCCAATAGGTAATTGTCGTGTAAAGCCTTCTTCTAATGATAAAAATGTTTCTGTATTCGTGATCTCAATGATCGATTGGATCTTCTCTACAATGATCTTTTTTAGATGCTCATTATCTTTAGCATAGATTTTTACCAATAAAGAAAATTTTCCTGTAATGTGATGACATTCAACGATCTCATCAACCTTTTTGATCCTTTCAAAAACCGATTCATGCGTACTTGTTGAGGTTAAATTAACCTGTAATCCAATAAATGCACATGTATTATATCCCATACCTTTTGGGTTCAAATTAAATTGCGATCCGGAAACTACTTTTGCATCGATTAATCTTTGAATTCGCTGGTGAATTGCAGCTCCGGTCACCTTGCAGTTTCTTGCAATTTCTAGGAAAGGAACACGAGCATTTTTAGTGAGTGCGGATAGAATTCTTCGGTCGAGGCTATCAATATGAAAGTTCATAGTGTTGATTTTTAGAGTTTTGCTAATAATTACTGCAAATTACAAATAATTCACTTATATATTTTTAAAAAATGGTATGATATTGATCGTGTCTGTTAGGATAATAGATAAAATTACTTAGGATTTAGTAAATTTAAAGTCTTAACCTAATAAATCTATTACTAACCTAAATTACCCGAAGACCTATGGATCCTACCGGAATTAACCATTATTTGGAAGCTGCCAGCAGATCTAAAGACTGGCACGATGCTTACCTAAAGAAAATGAAGAAATGCCGATTCGACACGATCGCAGTTCATGGCGTTTATTCGATGCAAGAAGCATTAGACTTCAATCAGGGCTCTATTATTGAGCCAATTTATATGTCATCATCTCAGGCCTATCGCGATTCTGATGAAATGGAAGCGGCATTAAGTTACCAGATCCCAACCTGGTGCTATTCAAGAATTGGAAATCCAAGCATGTATTATCTAGAAGGCGTTTTGGCACTTCTGGAAACTTATGGTACCGACCTGGAAGCAAGCTGTTGTGCAACATCATCAGGAATGTCGGCAATACATAGTGCATGTGAGCCATTTCTTACAGTTAACAAGGAAAAACCTGATGCAAAAATGAATTTTGTTGCAACCTGTCAGATCTATGGAGGAACTTTCCAGCAGTTTGCCATCAGAAAAGATGAAGAAAAGAATATTGAATGGAGAAAAGTGATCAACTCATGTGATTTGGAAGAATGGGAATCTCAAATTGATGAAAATACCCGTTTCCTTTATGGAGAATTGCCATCTAATCCAAGTCAGGCATTCTTTGATATCGAAGCTGTAGCAAAGATCGCACATAAGCATGGAATTCCGTTGATCATTGATAATACAGTTGGAAGTCCGGCTTTACTCAGACCATTACAATGGGGAGCAGATATCGTTATTCAATCAGTGACTAAAACCTTGTCGTCTAGTGGTTTTAGTATAGCTGGTGCAGTGATAGCGAAAAAGGATATTACTTGCAAGGAATGTGAACCTCTCATGAAAGAAGATTTTGGTCTATATCTGAAAACCCTTCCTAATAGAGATAATGGTCCGAATATTTCTCCAATGAATGCTGTGATGATATTAAATGATATCCGAACTTTACGCTCGAAAATGGACTTGATGAGTCGTTCAACATTAAAAATTGCTAAGTTCCTCAAAGAACATAAGCATGTTGAGCAAGTAGATTATCTCGGACTTGAAGAGCATCCATTACATGAGTTAGCGAAGAAGTACCTTGTTCTTGTAGATTCAGAATATGATGAGCAATATGGAGAGAGAGTTAACAGATTCGGACATTTAATGTCTTTCAGAGTTAAAGGTGGAGCGCAATCAACCAGAAATGTATTCGACGGATTACAAAGGATCTGGAGAGCTACTGATCTTGGTCGAATTAAATCTGTTGCAACAATTCCAGCTATTTCAACTCACCAGCAACAAGGTGAGGAAGGCAGAGATCTTGCAGATATTCCACCAAATCTGATCAGACTTTGTGTTGGAGCCGAACATCCGGATGATATTATTGATGACCTTTCTCAAGCATTGGAAGTGTTGGATGGAAAAGAGATCGATCAGTCTGCTCCTGAGTATTCAAGAGGTGGAGCATCTTCTTCAACATTGAGAAGAAATACGCTTATAGAAATGATAATGTAAAACGAAAAAATATAGAACAAATGACAAAAATTGCCTTATTAGGATTTGGAACCGTAGGTCAGGGATTATGTGAAATTCTCAAAGATAAAGCGACCTATTTAAAAGAAAAATATGGATTTGATTATGAGATCGTTGCTGTAGCGGATTTTGCATTCGGAAATGTGTACAATCCAAATGGTTTAGATGTTGATTTGATGCTAAAAGAAGCAGCTGCAAAGCAAAAGTTTACCAAAGATGTGGTAGATATGGACAATGTGCAATTGATCAAAGAATGTAATGCTGATCTGATGTGCGAATTAACTTATACAGACTTAGAAACTGGAGGCCCAGCTATTGATCATTGCAAAGCTGCATTAGAAACCGGAAAGCATGTTGTAACAAGTAATAAAGGTCCTGCAGCATTAATGTTCCCTGAATTGAAGAAATTAGCAGATGCGAATGGCGTTAAGCTAATGATCGAAGGAACAGTTGTTGCAGGAACACCGATCATCAACCTAACAGATGGGCCACTTGCAGGATGTGAGATCAGTAAGATCCGAGGTATTTTGAATGGTACTACCAATTATATGCTTTCCGAAATGGAGAAAGGAATGGCTTATGATGATGTTCTTAAAGTTGCTCAGGATCTAGGTTATGCAGAAGCTGATCCAACAGGTGATGTTGAAGGTTTTGATGCCAGAGGAAAAGTAACCATCCTTGCGAATATTGTTATGGATGCGGGCATTAAGATCTCTGATGTAAGCTGTGAAGGTATCACTAAGATCACTTTAGATGACATCGCTAAAGCTAAAGCTGAAAATGCTAGATGGAAGCTGATCGGTTCTGTAGAGAAAAAAGACGGTAAAGTTATTGGTAGTGTAGCACCGGAGATGGTTTCAATGACACATCCTTTAGCAGGTGTGATGGGCGCAACAAATGCACTTACATTCACTACTGATCTCATGGGCGACGTTACGATCGTTGGACCTGGAGCAGGTAAGATTGAGACGGGGTTCTCTATATTGACTGACATCTTAGCTATACATCGTTCTTAGAAATTACGAATTACGAATTACGAATTTCAAAATGGAATAACTAATTAACTATTTAACCATTTAACTATTTAACTCAAAATGTCGTACACATACAAATGCTTGTATGTTGATCTGACGGAGGGGAAGATCGAGGAGAAGAATTCAGATCTAACATTACTCGAAAAATATATTGGTGGGAAAGGATTAGGCTTTGCTCTCATAGAGCAGATCGCACCTAAACCGGAAGTCTTTGGTCCGGATAATCCCATCATTTTCGCAAATGGACCATTTACAGGTAGTAAAGTACAAACCAGTGCTCGAACTACATTAGTCACAAAATCACCACTTACAAATTCATTGTTGGATTCTCACTGTGGAGGAAACTTCGGACCAATGCTTAAAGCAGCAGGTTATGATTATCTGGTGATCACCGGTAAATCTGAAAAACCTGTATATCTGTATCTTACAGATACGAAGAAAGAGGTCCTGAACGCAGATAATTTATGGGGAAAAGGAATTTTCGAAACTACGGACCTATTAACAGCAAAACATCAGGGAATCAATCCTCGTATTGCAGCTATTGGTCAGGCCGGTGAAAATCTTTCAAAGATCGCATGTGTTGGAGTGGATAAACATCGCCAGTACGGCCGTGGTGGTAGCGGTGCAGTTATGGGTTCCAAGAAACTGAAAGCCATAGTTGTTGATGGACAAGTTCCTATCAAATACAATAATGATGAAGAATTCCATGCTAGAAATAAAGAATTCTCAAAAGATATTTTAGTTCAGGATGGAGTTAAATTCAGAAGAGAGAAAGGAACCATGAAGTGCGTTCGTTCCGGACAAGAACATGAGTTTCTGCCTACTAAAAACTTCAAAGAAGTTGTTTTTGACGATTTCGAAAAGATCAGTTCTGAAACGGCCCGAGAAGAACTCAATTGGAAAGATACTTCTTGCTTTAACTGTTCCATTAGATGCTCAAAATGGGCACGCTGGGATGGTCATGAAGTGGAAGGACCCGAATATGAATCAACAGCTTTCCTTGGATCAGGAAGCATGGTAAACAATATCAAAGATGTTACATGGGCAAATGAAATGTGTAATGATCTTGGACTTGATACCATTAGTGCAGGTGTTACTTGCTCTTTCGCTATGGAATGCTATGAAAAAGGATTGCTTGATGATTGGCATGGGCTTCAAATGGAATGGGGAAATGCTGTTGAACAGCGAAAATTCATCGATCTTTTAGCAAAAAGAGAAGGAATCGGAGCTTTATTTACTGATGGCACCCGAGATGCAGCTCGCAAGATCGGACAAGGAAGCGATTACTTTGCAATAAATACCTATGGAATGGAACATTCCGGGGTTAACCCGAAAGGTTGCCTAACGATGGCTGTTGTAATGGCAGTAGCTGATTTTGCTTCGCATACTCGATCATGGGTGACTGAGCAGGAAATGGGTCCCGATTTTAAGATCGAGGATATTGTTCCGACAATAGCCGAAAGCATAGATGCAGTCAATGTTCGAAATTCAATGGTGATCTGTGATTTTGTACCTATGAGTTTGCAAAGATTAGCGGAAATGTTGAACGCTGCAACAGGGTCAAACTATGATGAATCAAAGCTTTTGGAAATCGGAATTGAATTAACAAATCTAGCAAGGATATATAACCTTAGGAATGGCAGGACATCTGAAGATGATACTATTCCGGACAGATATTTTGAAGAAAAGTCGCTGGCAGGATTTATGCGAGACAAAAAGATTGGTCGTGAATTCTTTAGAGAATTAGTTAATGATTACTATAAACATCGGGGCTGGACTGAGAAGGGAGTTCCAGTTTAAGAATGATGAAAGGCCTTGTTTACAAGGCCTTTTTTAATGTAAATTTGAGTATGCCCGATTATTTAGAAATTCATTTTAAGACCGCCTCCCAATTTAGAAAGTGGTTAATTAGAAATCATGATAAGACTGATGGAATATGGATGGTGTTCTATAAAAAGCATACCAAAAAAGAAAACATCACTTATGGTTATGCATTGGACGAAGCCCTTTGTTTTGGTTGGATCGATAGTCTTGTTAGAAGGATCGATGATGAGTATTATGTGCGCAAATTCACTCCTCGAAAAAATACAAAACAATGGTCGGAGATCAATAAGGTAAAAGTATTGAAATTGATCAATGATGATAGAATGACCATCCATGGATTGAATAAGATCCATAATTATGTTGAGTATGGAGAAGTTAGCTGGGAGAAAGGCCCCGAAAAGATCGATTATAAACTGATCGAAAATACTCCTAAAGATATTGAAGAAGCCTTCCGAATCGCAGAACCGGCATGGACGAACTTTGTGAAATTAAGTCCTGGCTATCGACGAGATTACCTAAACTGGATCACACAAGCCAAAAGAGAGGAAACAAAAATAAAAAGACTGGATAAAGCCATCTTTATGTTGCAACAAGGATTGAAACCGGGGATGATTTAGTTAATTACAAATTACGAATTACGAATTACGGATTACAGATTACAGAATCTTGATTAGACGATTAGACGATTAGGCGAATCCTGAATTCAATTACGAATTTCAAATTACGAATTACAGATTACAGGACTACTGGACAACTGGACAACCTTACGACATGAAATCTTGTTATCCTGAATCTTTAATTCCTTTGGCACACTTGAGCTCATGAGCTCGTGAACCCTTGAACTCTTAATCATCGGTTCTAAGTTTGAAATTCAATACTATAAATTAACTTTAGGGTTTTGCCATCACGGATTAAATCACGACATTTGTGAAAAATAAAGAAGAAAAATGAAGAAAGGTGCTTACACACTATTGATCACTCCATTCAAAGAGGATCTTAGTTTAGATGAAGAAGGTTTAAGATTATTGGTACGCCGTCAGGTTGAGGCAGGAGTACACGGACTTGCTCCACTTGGTGTTACAGGTGAAAATACCTTGCTAACTGATGAGGAAGTATACAGAGTTGTTGAAATTATCGTGGAAGAGGCAAAAGGTAAATGTGTTATTGTTCCTGATACATGTACTGAGAATCTTACAGTTGCTAAGGAAAGAGCTACCAAGTATAAAGAACTTGGAGCCGACTACGTTTCAGTGTTCGTACCTTATTTCGTTTTACCAAAGGCAGATGGAATTATCAATTTCTACACTGAATTAGCAAATCATTCTGAGTTACCGATCGTTCTTCATGGTGCAAAAACCAGAACGGGTGTTGAATTAACTCCCGAGATCTCAACTACATTAGCTAAGCATCCTAATATCGTTGGTATTAAAGATGGTAATAAAGATCTTGGTCACTTAAGTAAAGTGATCCACCTAACGAGAAATGATGACTTTATCTTATTTACAGGAAAAGATACAACAGCCTATGCTACAGCATTAATGGGTGGTGCGGGAACTTTCACAGTTGCGGGAAATATTGTTCCTGAATATATGGCTAGAATGCTTGATCTGGTATTCGAAGGTAAGCATTTAGAAGCTAAAGAAATGCATCATCAATACTTCGAAGTATTTGATTCTTTAAGATTTGAAACGAACCCAATGGCTGCTAAAGCTGCATTGAATATTATGGGTCTTCCTGCAGGTGGTTTAAGACCTCCTTTGACTCCACTTAGCGAAGGAAATACCGAAAAAGTAAGACAGATTTTACAAAATTGTAAGTTGATTTAGAGAAGATGAAAGAGATCAGAATTAAGACTCCTGCTACCAGCGCGAATGTAGGACCCGGATATGATATTTTTGCAATGGCACTTGCCGATCCTTGCGATGAGGTTCACCTAATACTTGATGGTAGTGATGAGATCAAAATAGAAGTTGAAAATGATTGTCAGGATATTCCAACCAAAGTTGAAGATAATGTTGCTGGATTAGCCGCTTTGGAGCTTCTTAAGCGTCATCAGTTGAAACAAGGAATGACCATTAAGATCATCAAACACATGAAATCGGGCGGTGGAATGGGTACAACTGGTGCTTCAGCTGCTGCAGTAGTTTATGGTCTTAATAAACTTCTTGATCTGAATCTTTCTGAAAATGAAATGATCGATATCTCTCGTATGGGTGAAGTTGCTTCGGGTGGATCTCCACATGCCGATAATGTTGCTGCTTCTATTATGGGTGGATTTGTGCTTGTTAAGAGTTATGATCCTATTGATGTTCTAAAACTTGATATTCCTGAGTTTCCAGTCGTATTGGCTGCAATCAAGAAAAGTCAGAGAACAACCAGAGGTTTCATTACTTATGAAATCGGACAAGAAAAACTAAAAGAGCAAATGGCACGTTGTTCACGTATCATTCATGCTGTTCATACAAAAGATATTGAAGAGTTTGGATCTGCATTTAGTGTGGATTATATTGCTGAACCTGTTCGTGGTGCTGCAATTCCTGAATATGAAGAGGTTAAGAAGCATGTTATTGCTGCTGGAGGATACGGTTGTCAGATCAGTGGCGGTGGTTCTTCTGTAATTGCATTATGTAGCCCTGAAAATATAGATCTTATTGCAGCGATCATGGAAAAAGGTTTTGCCGATAATCCAAACTTTGTGAAAGTATATAAAACAACGACTTCTAATTTGGGAGTACGTGAAGCCTAATTAAATAATTTGCCTATGGAACTCAGATTCGACGATCAATACATATTAGTTACAGGTGCTTCCCGCGGAATAGGGGAGGCGATCGTAAGAAAATTCGCTGAGTCAGGGGCAAATGTTATTCTCCATTATAACTCAAATCAGGCTAAGGCTGAAGAGATTTTTAAATCCTTACCAAAAGGAAATCACTATTGTTTTCAAGCTGATATTTCTGATCCCAAATCCGTAAAAGAGCTTATTGATAAGATCCAAAGAACAATTGGGAGATTGGATGTTCTTGTGAACAATGCCGGTGTTTATGAGGAAGTAAATCTTGATACACTTAATTATGAACAATGGCAAAATGCTTGGAAAAGAACCATTGAGCCAAATCTAACAGGTGTTTCAAATCTTTGTTTCCTTGCATCCAGATTGATGGAAGAAAATGGCGGTGGAAGAATAATCAATATATCTTCTCGTGGTGCATTCAGAGGTGAACCTACCGCTCCTGCTTATGGTGCCAGTAAAGCCGGCTTGAATGCATTAGGACAAAGTCTTGCCAAAGCATTAGCCCTAAAAGATATTTATGTTTATACCATCGCTCCGGGTTGGGTAGACACCGATATGGCAGCTGAAGGAATGCAAAGCGATCAGGCGCAAGCTATAAAAGACCAAAGTCCGTTGAGAAGAATCGCCTCTCCTGATGAGATCGCACAAACAACGCTCTTCCTAGCAGCCGCTAATGCATATATGACTGGCTGTATCGTGGATGTTAATGGGGCTTCTTATTTGAGAAGTTAGCTATTAGCCATTGGCTATTCGCTATTAGTTTTTATTAATTTTTAATTTCTCAATTTCAAAGTTTCCTAATCTTCCAATACACTAATCCACCAATTACAATTTATAAGCAAACCTCATTTATTATTTAGAATTGCTATCAAATATTCTATCTAGCTTGATAAATGCTATCAAATTTTGATTAATATCACCAAATCAGTATCAAATATTTATATTTTGTCGAATTATTGTATCTATATGTTATTTTTGTGTCTTGTTGAAAAAAACAATAAGCCTGAGCCTGAGCTTGAGCTTATAACACAATACAAAGGTTAGTAACTTAAATATATTTAGAGATGAAATTTGATCCTGCTAGTCAGATTCAAGACTTAGAACAATTTGGTGAATTTGGTGGTGTAAACCCAGCAATCACTGATTCAGCAACATTTACCTTCATGCAAGCTAAAACAATGCTTGAGACTTTCCAAGGAGAGGCTGAAGGTTGTTTCCTTTATTCAAGACACTGGAACCCAAGTAATAAATATCTTGCTGATGCAATGGCTGCAATGGAAGGTACTGAAGCTGCATGGGTAACTGCATCAGGTATGGGTGCGATCACTTCTGCAATTCTTCAATTAGTTGATACAGCTGATCATATCGTTGCTAGTAGAACATGCTACGGTGGTACTTACGCTTTCTTAATGAATTATCTTCCAAAATTCAAGATCGATGTTACTTTCGTTGATATTACAAATCTTGATGAAGTTAAAGCTGCTATGCGCGATAATACGAAGATCGTTTATACTGAAACAATGACCAATCCAATGCTTCAGATCTCTGATATTCCAGAGCTTGCTGAGATCGCTCATAGCAAAGATGCGAAGTTAATGGTTGATAATACATTCACTCCAATGATGGTTACACCAGCTAAATTTGGTGCTGATGTTGTTGTATATAGTATGACGAAATTCGTTAACGGTAAAAATGACTGTGTTTCTGGAGCTATCTGTGGTTCAGTTGAGTATATCAGTTCATTAATTGATGTGAACAATGGTACAGCAATGTTATTAGGTCCTGTTCTTGATCCACTAAGATCATCAAACATCCTTAAAAACCTACATACACTTCATATCAGAATGAAGCAGCATAGCAGCAATGCAATGTATCTTGCTAAGAACCTTAAGAAGATCGGTTTAGATGTATTATATCCAGGAATGGAAGAGCATCCAGACCATGCAACAATGAAGAAGCTAATGAATCCTGAATTCGGTTTTGGTGGTATGATCGCTATTGATGTTAAGACTGCTGAAAACGCAGCTGCAGTTATGGAAATGATGGAAGCTGACGGCGTTGGTTACTTAGCGGTAAGTTTAGGTTATTTCAAAACTTTATTCTCAAACTCAGGTAAATCTACTTCATCTGAAGTTCCTGAAGAAGAACAAAAATCAATGGGTATGTCAGAAGGACTTATCAGATTCTCAGTAGGATTAGATAACGATATCGAGCGTACGTATCAGAAAATCAAGAAATGTTTAGTGGAGTTAAAACTTATCTAAATATCAGATTATTATATGCCAAAAAGCCTCTCATTGAGAGGCTTTTTTTTTATTCAGTCATGTATGAATATTGAATTTTTGTTGGTGGAAGCAAAGTCTCCTTAATCGTTCTCGGACTCGTCCATCTCAATAAGTTCAGATAACTTCCTGCCTTATCATTCGTTCCTGAAGCTCTAGCTCCGCCAAATGGCTGCAAGCCAACCATCGCTCCTGAAGGCTTATCATTATAATAGAAGTTGCCAGCAGCATACCTCAATACTTTACAAGCTTTGATCGTTGCATATTTATCATTTGAGAAGATCGATCCTGTAAGTGCATATTGAGAGGTTTGATCACATAATTCAAGCGTTTCATCAAACTTATTATCCTCATATACGTAGATGGTCATTACCGGACCAAAGATCTCTTCTTCCATGCTTTTGAATTTTGGATTTGTAGTTTCGATGATCGTAGGTTGTACAAAGTATCCTATTGATTTATCTCCCTCACCTCCAAAAATGATCTCAGCATCAGATGCTTCTTTTGCATAGTTGATGTAAGACATGATATTGTCGAATGATTTCTCATCGATCACTGCATTCATGAAATTATTGAGATCTGTTGGATCACCAACTTTGATCTCTTCAACCTTGTTTAGCATATGTGATTTGGTTTCAATCCATAATGATGCAGGAATATAAGCTCGTGAAGCAGCTGAGCATTTTTGTCCTTGATATTCAAAGGCTCCACTAACAATTGCTGTTGCAAGTTCTTCTGGATTAGCAGATTTATGTGCAAAGATGAAATCTTTACCTCCGGTTTCGCCTACTAGCTTAGGGTATGATCTGTATTTTTCGAGATTGTTTCCAACTGTTTTCCAAAGGTGATTGAATGTTGCGGTTGATCCTGTGAAATGGATACCGGCTAGTTCAGGATGATTTAGAACAATGTCTCCGATCATGGATCCCGAACCTGGTATGAAATTGATCACACCATCAGGCATTCCAGCTTCTTTGAAGATCTTCATTAAGTAATAACTTGATAGAAGAGAAGTTGTAGCAGGCTTCCATACCGTTGTATTACCCATAATTGCCACTGAAGTATTTAAGTTTGAAGCAATTGCTGTAAAATTGAATGGCGAAACTGTAAATACAAATCCTTCAAGTGGTCGATATTCTAAACGATTGATGTTGTCTAATCCAATACTTGGCTGACTTAAAAAGATCTGAGATACAAAATGTGCATTAAATCTTAGGAAATCGATGGTCTCACATGCCGAATCGATCTCTGCCTGATAAGCATTTTTATTCTGTCCGAGCATTGTCGCTGCATTCATTACATAACGATACTTCTTCGAGATCAATTCCGCAGCTTTGAACATGATAGAAGCACGTTCTACCCATGACATTTCCATCCATTCTTCCTTAGCATCTAATGAAGCTTGAATAGATGCTTGTACATCTTCTTGTCTTGCCTGATGATATTTAGCCAGTACATGTTTATGATCATGAGGCATTACAACAGTTGATGTATTTTCGGTATAAACTTCTTTTCCTCCAATGATCAAAGGGATCTCCACAATAGTTTGCTTTTGTCTCTCGATCTCGGCCAATAATAATCTGCGCTCCTCACTACCTTCCAAATATGTTTGAAGTGGTTCATTCGCAGGTTCTTTGAAATTAAAAATTGCGTTGTTCATTACAATAATTTGATTTGATGTTGATAATAGAAAAACGATATGCAATCAAATGCATAACGGTATGCAAATTTATCTTTTTTTGAATTGCATCAACATAGATCCTAAGAAATTTTCAGAGAATTGTTTATTACTTTTTTATGAAATTCAGAATTTCAGTTTTAAGCACAGAGTTTAATGGAATGCTGCCATCACCATAGTTCTTCATTGGATTGATCTTATCTGCATCCTTTAATACATGATCCATTTCATCAATTAAAACTAATTTGGCATCTGGCTTGGCTTCACTTAAGAACATGGCATCCGTTAAATATACCTGAATGTCTTTTTTGCCCTGTATGATCAATACCGGCATCTCAAGTTTCTTGATTTCTTCAGATGGGTCATATTTGAACCATGATATCAAATAGGGTTGTACGCTCTTTCTAAACATCACTTGTAAAGCGGGACTTACATCTTCAACTGTTTCACCTTTTTCCAGACTTTCTATAATATTATATGCTTCTGTAAGGGTGGCTATGTCCATTTTTCCATCTAACTGTTCTTTGAGAACAGTAGCTGCAGGTCGGCCAGGACCTGCAAGTGAGATATATCCATTTAATTCGATGTCTTGGGCTGCAATTAAGCCAATTACAGCTCCTTCACTATGTCCAATCACATAAGATGCAGTTGAATTCACTTCTGTTTTGATAAATCTCACCCATTCTTTTACATCATTTATATAATGTTCAAAGCGAAGATCTGCTTCCTTTGGACCTGACTTATAACTTTTTAAAATCCCTCTCTTATCATAACTAATACAGCCAATACCATTTTTGGCTAAATGTTCAGCTAGCATTTTATAGGCATCCGTCTTTAAGCCTAATATTAATGCATTACCATCTCTGTCTGTTGGTCCAGAACCAGCAATAACTAATGCTACTGGAAATGAGTTTAAATCGGGTTTGTAAAAAGTTCCTGAGATATCGCCAGTCTCTGTTTTAAGAATTACTTCATCTTTGATATACGAAATAGTATCTTGTGAAAATGTACTTATGCTAATAATAACAGAAACTAAAAGTATTACTAATCTTCTCATGATTGCAAAAAAGGTAGGTTAATATCTAACTAAGATAGAAAAATCTGCTTAAAGAATTCCGATCCAGATAAGAAGTATGGTAAACAGAATACCGGCAGTTAAGTAATAGATTCCAACAGGTGTTTTTCCGTTTTTATAATTGAACATCCAGAATGATGAGATCACAAAAAAGATCAGTGATAATCCAAATAATATATTGAATACAAAGGTTTTAGGATGTGATTTTGTTGATGATTCATGGAAGTCTACCAATGTCCTAAGTATAGGGTGATAGTCTTTGATTGTTAACTCGGCTATTCCGGTAGTTTTATTATAAGTCCCATAATTGATCGTTAGGATCTCATCTGTTTCACTTATAACTTGGAGATCTTTCAGGTCTAGGGCATATGCTAATTCTGCTATGTGAATTGAAGGATCCAGTTGGATTTGAAAAGATTTGTCATATTCTAGAAAATCCGTTTTTCGGAAAGTCATGATTATACCAGTAACTGCATACAGAAACATGATCCCGGCAAGGAAGAAACCAACGATGCGATGAATTACACGCATTTTGTAGGAAAAGGTATAAGAGTTTTTCAGCATTCTATGAGTTCAACTAGTAAAATTTGGCGCAATTTACGCAAATCTTAGATGAACAGCAATTTGGTTGTCGAGACAGTTAACACGCTTGTATAAAAGTTCAGTTTAATACAGCGGAATTGTTGAACATCCAATTGCTTTCTAATCCCAAACATACTTCCACTTACCATCTGCTTGTCTTTTCCAAACAGTATGGAAGATTCCTTCATTAGAGGTCTTTTTACCTGTTGAATCTGTAACTGAATATGTGAATGGACCATAAGTGTATGCAAGATCTCCGGACTTAGAAACATCTACAAAGTCAGGAGCCCAGATCAATTCTACTTTAGTATTTGGATTCGGAGTCCCAAAGCTATTTGCAATTGCATCTTTGCCCAAAACCAGTTGATCTCTACGTTCTAAAACAGCATCATCTGCAGCGAACTCAATAAAGGCTTCTTTAATTCCAACTTCATTGGCCATTTTGCAAAATGCAGCCTCCATATCAACAATTTCTTTTTTCCAGATCTCTTTTTGATCCTGATTGTTTTCTGTACATGCAAACATAAGAATACAGATACTTAAAAGGTAAAGCAGCTTTCTCATAGGTTCTTCTTTTTGAAATAAGACTATTAAAATTATAATTTCCCTAAATGGAGGTAAAGGTTCAAAATCTTTAACGAAAATCTGATAACAATTATCAATTTACTTTTAATTTTCTGGAGGTTTCTGTGATTGACAAACCTCCTAATCCAGTGCATTTTACACAGGAGGGCATTTGTTTGCTTACATTAATTACTGAATCTATGACTTCCTGATAAGGGATCACCTTATCAAATCCCGACATGATCATTATTGCAGATGAATATGCATTTACTGCTGCACTTACATTCTTTCCTAAACATGGTACTTCAACTCTGTCGGCAACCGGATCACAAATCAAACCCAACATATTCTGAAGCGCCATAGATGCAGCGCCAAAAGCTTGATCAGTATTGCCTCCCATTAATTGTACAAGTCCAGCTGCAGCCATGGCGGATGCTGCTCCACATTCTACCTGACAGCCATGCTCTTCCGCTGAGAATCCGGGCCCTTTTGCAAAATAGATTCCACAAATTCCAGCAGCAAAATACGCTTTGATCAGATCAGCTTCTGATGTTTCCATTTCCTCAGAAAAAGCTCTGAGAACTCCTCCAATGGTTCCACTGGATCCTGCAGTAGGATTTGCTACAAATACTTCCATAGCGCTTTTACTATCCATAATAGCTGTAACATTCTCAATTATTCGATTAATAATTGAATTGCCAGCTATAGACCCATTCTTTTCCGCTTTTCTTATTAATGGTGCCTGAGCAGGAAGGATCCTGTCATCATAGCTTGTTCCTTTTAAACCGATGTCAATACTATGATGAATAAGATCGATCAAATCTTGCATTTTAGATTGAAGATCTATTACCGGAATTCCACTGATTGATTCTTCATAATCTAACCCAGCATCTCCTAAGGTGATATTCCCATCCTTGCAATGATTGATACAATCCTCGACTCCATCAAAATGTTTAGGTGGTGTAGAAATTGGAATAATTGGTAAAATAGGAGGGATGATGATCTCGGCTGCACTGGTACTTGGTTTTGTTAGAGATGTCGAAAACCAATAAGTTTCATCTTGTTTTGATAAAAGTGCAAAAGAATCCCCTTTGAAGGAGATTTTTAAGTCGTTGATCTTTTGTATTTCAAAAGCACCTCCACCAAGTGATGCAGCCAAGACCTTTATTTTGTTTTCGTGTTTTCCATAAAGAGTTATTAGAATACTATTAGGGTGAT
Organism: Bacteroidota bacterium; assembly: GCA_002711565.1. Classification (GTDB taxonomy): domain Bacteria; phylum Bacteroidota; class Bacteroidia; order Bacteroidales. Next base: position 19,617 of record PARP01000028.1, on the reverse strand, counting down.
CATTCTCGAAGCTGGAGATCAAATATTTAACATCAATCCCTTTGTTTTTCAACTCGAATTTGGTGTTTTTCATGATAGGATCGGTAATGTCCAGTTCAAGCAAACCACCATTAATTCCCATGACCGTTCCCTGTTCTTCATAATTAGTAGCCCACGAACCATCTTTATCAAACTCAACAACAGCTTTCGCTAAGGGTTCATTGAGTGCGAATATGCAAAACCTCGCTATTCGCCAAGATGCAGCAGTATGGGAGCTGGATGGACCACGCATTAGCGGACCAATAATATCATTAAAAATACTATGTGCCATAAGAACAACGGATTATTGAATTCTAAGCAAGATAATGAATATCCGCTATAGTGTTTTACAGCATTGATTATTTAAATCAATCTATATGATCGAAGTGGATTAACAGTGAAAAGAAATACGAGAATTAAATTGAAATAAACGCAATCTTAAGGATGGTGAATATATCTATGCATTTTTCTTATAAACAAAATCGTGTCGTGCTTTATGATATGCGTCATTTGCTCCGAAGAAATTGATTTTCATAAGATTGAGTTCATGGTCCCGGTAATTTTTAAGTGGTTTAAATGCTTCATCACGTTTTCTGATCTCATTCTTAGTTTTAATTAAAGAAGATAGATCAGTACTATTTGATAAACTATGAGCTTTTTGATTTATAATATCAGTGAACTCTTTTAGACTCAGGCCGAAATCATCATCTATTAAACAAATTTCTGTGGAATATCTTGTGCCAATAGCCAAGCATGATTCGGTTAATTCTAGTGCTTTTTTAAATCCGACTCTTTTAGGTAAGAGATAAGTCCAGTATTCGGAACCATATAAACCTCCCATATTTCGGTAGTGAGGATTCAATACAATTCCTTTTCTTGCATAGACAGTATCAGCTGCTAGAGCCAATAAAACTCCTCCGGCACCTGCATTTCCCTGCATAGCAGAAACAACATAAATATCTTCTAGATTAATGATCTCATAAATCAAGTCATCGATGGCATTTATGTTTTCCCAAGATTCCTGGGCTTTATTTTCTGCATTTTCAATGATATTTAAATGAATTCCATTAGACCATATATCATGGCCTCCGAGAAGTACTAGAACATTGATATCTCTTTTTTTAATCTCTAAGATCGTATCACGAAGTCGTATACACTGATCTTTTGACATTGCTCCATTATAAAAATCAAAACTCAGAAAACCGACTTTTTTTTCCTGGTGGAACTTAATTTCCTGGAATGTTTCTAAACCTAGATAGGTATCGAATGGACTGATTTTTGACTCAGTTAGATCTGATGTTTTTTCCTTTAAAACCTCAGTGGCAGGAAGTTTAATGCCATTCTTTGATTTTAGATGTGTGATCCAAATTGCTCCGTCTCCTGTAGCTCTGCAGATTGCTCCGTCTCTATGGGCGATTAGTTCTCCTGCTTCACCTTTTAGGAGTCCTTCTTTATGAGCTCCAAATAATCGATAATCTACGCCTAGTATTTGATCAAGCACTCCGGGATTACTATCTGCTGCCCTGATCCTTTTAATGATTTCATCAGAGGAAGAGTTCCAATCTATTGTTCGATCTTTAGTTTTTATAGAAGCTTGCAATCGTCCTTTTATTTCTGAATTATCATAATTTAATGGTTCCGGTTTTACACCTTTTTCAAATTTCTGAATAGCTTCATGAATTGCGATCATTGCAGAGTTTGTAACTTCATGCCTGTACAAACAACTTTTGCTAATTGGTCGCATTTGAAAATTATGAGATGACCAAATATCTCCAGCATCCATTTCTTCATCCGCCTGGAGAACTGTTACGCCCCATTCTTTTTCTTCCTTCATGATCGCCCAATCAAGAGATGATGGCCCTCTGTCTCCTTTAATTCCAGGATGAACAATAAATACGGTGTAATTCTGCCAAATGGATCTTGGAATTGCCATTTTTAGAAAAGGCGCTAAAATGAGGTCAGGTTTATGATGATCAACTATTTTGATCATTTTTTCTTCACTCTCAGTAATATGAATGTCAACTTTATGACCTAGTTCGCCAAGTTCTATAGATGCACGTTGGCTTAAGCCATTATGTGCCGTAGTTATAAATAGTATTCTCATCCCTTCTTTACTTCAATTTCGTGACAAAGTTATATGAAAATCATATTTGAAAAACCTGAATATGACAATGATCATAATTTAAAATGTCTTGAAATTGAGTAAGTTGTTGATAATGTATGTTATGAGGTACTTTTATGCTTAAATATCAAAGCTGATGTTGGCTTATTTATTCGTTATCTAAATAATTTGATGGTGATTTTCTAAAATTTTGATATTATTTCTTTGTTAATATCGCAGCCCATCCTCCACCTTCCGCCAATTTGATCTTGATCTTTTTATTCGTAAGTACCGTCTTTATATATTGATAATCTTGAGCATGTTTAGTTGCATTCGGGCCGTCCTGCATGATCTGCAACTCATATTGATCATAAGCCAAAAAGCTTAGATCAATCTCAATCTCTCTGGAATTCTCATCCGTCATTGCACCAATATACCAGTCTTCACCTTTTCTGCGCGCTATGATCACATAATCCCCAATTTTAGCATCTAATACCTTCGTTTCGTCCCATACGCTTGGAATTTGTGATATAAAGTTTGTTGTTTCATGCTCCTTCAAATAGGTTGATGGAGATTCGCAAAGCATTTGCAGCGGACTTTCATAGATCACATACATTGCTACCTGATGGCAACGTGTGCCAATACTCATCGGACGGTCAAATGAAACTTTATGATTCTTTAGATTAGCATTGATCATGGCTCCTGGTGTGTAATCCATCGGACCGGCCACCATTCGAATAAATGGAATGGTCACATTATGTTCTGGAGTGATCCACTGACTCCATTTATTGTTCTCATTTCCTTTTACACCTTCATACGTTAATACATTTGGATATGCACGCCTTAAACCAGCTGGTTTGTAAGATCCATGATAATCTACGAGTAATTCATATTTTGCAGCAATTCTTGCAACATCTTCATAATAGTTAACCATTTCCTGATCTGCTCTCTGCATAAAATCTACTTTAATGCCTTTTACTCCCCAACTATTATAAAGCTTGAGTATCTCATCAATATCTTCATTCAATGGGCCCCAAAGAACCCAAAGAATTACTCCTACATTCTTCTCTTCCCCATAACGTACCAATTCCTGTACATCGATCTCAGGATTGTATTCTGTTATGTCCCAGGTTGATTTACTCCATCCTTCATCCAGAATGATATATTCCAATCCATACGTTGATGCAAAATCGATATAGTATTTGTATGTATTGTTGTTTATACCGGATTCAAAATCAACTCCATAGATGTTGTTGGCATTATACCAATCCCATGCTACCTTTCCGGCTTTGATCCATGAAGGATCTTCAATTTGATTTTCTCTTGCAAGTTGAAATGTTAAGTTTGATTCTATTAGATCAGCATCATTTTCAGAAATAATGAAAACCCTCCATGGAAAGCTTCTTTTACCTTCACTGACCGCAATATATTCTTCAGATTCAATAATTTGGTTTCTGTCGACTCTTCTTCCCGGTTCAGGCTTTGCCGACTTAACTACTCCAGGAAATAAAGATTTAAATCCTCCATGGCCATTTGATTTAAGAAAAAGATTCGGATAATCGAAAAGATCAGTTTCTGTGAACAAAACATTTACCTCATTAGATTTGAATAGAACTGGTAACGAACAGAATTGTTCTTTCTTTAGTAGTTCAGTCTTGGTAAATTCGTACAGCCTTTCGTAATGAGAGATCAAAGAGTTTTCTTCAGGNTACCAAACTTGGGTGGGATTATGAAAGTTCAGGTCTATGATCTCATTATCAATTATTAACTCATTTTTGAAATCTGTGATCCATCTATATGCAACTCCATCATTATATGCTCTGAATTGTAATTTGTAGTTCTTAAAGTCAATTGTTAGCTCATTATAATGATTAATTATATTAGCATCTTTTAGAGGAACAACTGATTTGATCTCATTCTTTACACCTTTAACTGGAAGAATCCTGATTTTCTTATTAAGATCAATTGTTTCACCATCGATCTTGAGATCAATAATTGAACTTGGAATGATCGATTTCTTCTCATGATAAACTTCAAAAGAAATTTTATCATTGAATGAAACTTTGACCGATAAAGATTTGTCGGGACTGCTTAAAACTGCTGATTGTGCATTAAGTGAATTGATAACACCTAAAAAGATGAAGATCCACAAGAATTTTTTCATGAAGTTTTTTAAGCAATTTAGAAAGAAATTAGGAGAATAGATAAGACTAAACCTACTATTTGCAAGAAATTATGTCTTTCTGGATCGGTGGACATTTGACAGTGCCATAGGAACAGAAGACACAGCAATCACCTTTCTTGGCTTTTAGTATTTTATGACATTTAGTACACTTATAAAAGAACTGACAAGCATTGGTCGGCATTAACTCTTCTTTTTCAAAGCTGCATTCGGGGCATTTTATGTTCGAACGTAGTTTAATCTCCATCTTTACTTTTTTGAAATCGTCATTTAAACAAAGAACTCCTGATACTTATGGAAATTGCTGGATCTTTTGACTCAATGAGCATTAATCCGGCACTAAACCAATCATTAAAGCTCCAAGTGATACCCTCATGAAATTGCAAACCATCAAAATTGACAAATGTGATAAGTTTCTCATTGAATATTATTGAAAGATTAGCAATGCCATAATATTTTGACAAATCTGAACTGAGGGTTGCAATTCCGGCGGAAATACTTATAGCAATTTCTTCTGAGAACTCTCTGGTCTTAAGTAAACTCATATAGATTGATTGGTCGTTTCCATCAGCCCGAATACTCCCAGTTCCAATAATAAGATCAGGTTTCCAACTTTCCTTGTCTTGTTTAATTACTTTTATTCTAGCATTCCAGATTACATTTTTTTCTTTGTAGGTATATCCAATCCCTAGATCAAGCCAATTAAAAGCACCGTATCTTAAGGTCATTACTCCTGTTTCTTCATCTCCCGATGGGACGTATAAGCCTTGTATTGAAATAGACTTGAAGTTTGTAAGGATCCCACTTGTTGACCCGGTACATATCGGACAATTAGGCCCACAGCCTTGAGCAATAGCATATACTTGAATACTAAAGAAAAAGATAATAGATAAGAGCAACCGATTATTCATCCTTAAACGTTAAAAATATTTTCAAATATAAGAAGAGGTTCAATGCAACAGCTATGCAAATATTAGTTGCACTCGGGACAATATCCTTTAATCACATAGTTTGCACTCTCAAACTTAAAGTTCTTTGGTAATCCAGATTCCGGAATAGGTCGGTCTTTTAAGCAATATGTAGTTTTGCAACTTAGACATAAGAAATGTATATGCAGGTCTTTAGACCGGCAACAACATCCTTCATCACATAATGCATATTTTACAACAGAAGTGCCATCANCAATTGAATGTTTAATACATTTTTTTTGGAAAGTTTTAATTGTTCTATATATAGTCGATCCTTAAAAAGGATTTAACTCCTTATTTATCAATATATTTTGTTGATAACCTGATCTATTTTCATCAACCAAATTGCAAGAAAACGCTTAAATTGTAATAAAAAGCTTGCAAATATGAAGGGTAAATCAAGAGAAGATATTCAGGGAGATTTTTTTCGTCCATTGCTGACAGAATTTATTGACATGAGCCATGAATTAGTGTTATTGTCAGAAAAAATTGATTGGAAGTATTTTGATACTGAGCTTGAACAGTATTATTCCAGCATAGGACGTCCCTCTATGCCTGTAAGGTTGATGGTAGGTTGTTTGATGCTTAAACGCATTTACAATCTTGGGGATGAGACGTTGGCTGAAGCCTGGAAGATGAATCCCTACATGCAATTTTTCTGTGGAATGTCACACTTTGAACATTATTTCCCTTGTGATCCGAGTGATTTTGTACATTTCAGAAATCGCATCGGTGAGCAAGGTGTTGAAAAGATATTCGCTTATTCGGTAAAAATGCATGGCAAAGATTCCCTTACAAAGCAAGTAATGTCAGATACAAGTGTTCAGGAAAATAATACAAGCTTCCCAACGGATGCAAAACTTGCAAAAAAGATTATTGATCGTTGTAATAAAATTGCTCTAACCAATAATGTTGTCCAACGTCAAAGCTATGCACGCATCAGCAAACAGTTATTGCGAGATACTTACAATGCAAAGCATCCTAAAAGAGCCAAAAAGGCTAAAAGGGCTGTTAAAAAACTAAGAACCATTGCAGGGAGGCTTATTCGTGAGCTGGAAAGAAGTTTGCCCAGAGATCAATATCGGCTTTTGTATGATGACATCATGCTTTATAAATCTGTGATTGAACAGAAGCCAAATGATAAAGATAAAATTTACAGCCTACACAAACCTTTTACCTGTTGTATTGCAAAAGGGAAGGCACATAAACAATATGAGTTTGGAAACAAAGTAGGTCTTATTACAACCACTTCGAAGACAATCATCATCACAGCCATTAAAGCATTTAAAGGTAATCCGCACGATAGTAAAACCATTGAGCCTTTATTGCAGCAACAAAAAAACCACATTAATCATTTACCAGATGAACTATTGTATGATCGGGGAGGAAAAGGAGTGAAAAGAGTTGGAAATACGTTAATCTCAACACCTAATAAGCCCTTGAAAAAAGATAGTCCGTATCAAAAACACAGAAAAAGGAAAAACTTCAGAAGGCGAGCCGGAATAGAACCTGTTATTGGGCATCTGAAATCACAATTTAGAATGGGACAGAACTATCTACATGGAGAAAATTCACCCCAGTTAAATGCATATTTAGCAGCTACAGGCTGGAATTTGAAAAAAATGATGGAGAAATTAAAGAAAAACATCAACAGTACGCTTCTTCGTATCTTCACAACAATATTTTATCAAAACAAAAAATTAGCTTTTTAAGGATCGACTATATAGTTGACCGATCTGCATGTTCAAAATGTTGCTGAATTTCATATAAACTCATTGCTTTTTGGTACTGCAATAAAATATTAAGTACCAACAACCGCATTGGGGTTGGTATAATTTTTTTTTGTATTAATTTGTGTTCAGCTTTAGATTTCATTACGGTAAAATTATAAAGAAAATATAACTGAAATATTTTTATTAATAGGAATAAGAATATATCTTCTTGAAAACGATTCAGGTTAAAATCATTTTAAGCTATATTAGAGACTTATAATCTGTATTTCTTAAATGCAAATATTGCTTAACCAATGATTAACACTTAATTAACTGCCGGATTAGATTATTCATTAAAAAGAATATTGATTGTACTTAAACAAGGATGTTTTTTATGCATTATCTGGTTGATGTTGAACTTATAATTGGCCCAAAGAAGATCGCATTTAAAAATACCTTATTCGTGCCAAACCAGAATGCTCTGAAGTTTGGATTATCTGCAAACGTAATGATCCGTCCATTTCCTAATGAATTAACTGTTAATGCAGCTGTTCCACCTAGTTCTTTTAGATTCTCTTTAGATATATATCCAGCTAGAAGAGGGTTTTCTGTATAGATTAGTGGATTCGCAAACGGACTCTTTGATGGTTTCATATATTTGCTTCCACGCCTGAAAACGGCCAACTCATCCGTATTAACACCATAAAGTAATGGATGAGTAAGTTCTGCTTTTGTGTTAAAGATCGCACCTCCAATAACCTGTGCACTATAAAGTCTTCTTTGATCAGCATAAGCTAATTGATCTGTTTTGTGATCANGTTTAGGTGAAAAATATTCCACATTCGTGATCTTCTTTTGAGCTAACCATTCACCTGCAGAGCGAGTCGCAATGATCAACCCACCATCTTTGATCCAATTCTTCAGTTTATCAAGATCCAACTCATTATATCTTCCATTAGGCAAGATCAATGTATTGTATTTTGAGAGATCAGCTCGGCCAAAGCGATGTACAGGTAGTAATGTGGTTTGCATTTCCATTCGGTGATCCAGCAGATGCCAGATCTCTCCTGCATCATAACTGCTAACACTTCCATCAGTAAGAATAGCCACTTTAGGATCGCGCAAAGGTCTGAAAGATCCACTTCCTAATCTTACTCCTGAAGTATTTCCTTCATGAATAGCATCGATCTGAATATTTGAATATGCGCCAATTCGTTTAAGAAGTTCATAAACTTCTTTAGCTGTTTTTTCCTGATTATTGACTTGAATTAGCAAACTCCCCCTCTCATATTGCTCTTTATCTGTTTGGAAAGATGAAGTTGCAACTTTGACCCTTAATCCATGAGTTAACATGGTATTCAATGCCTTGGGAGCATGGAAGTCATCCCACTTCATGGCATATGCATAGTCTGAGAACTCAATTTCCGGCTTAGGAATGATGTATTCATTTATAGATTCTCCAATTAAAGATCGGTCTAATTTCTTCGTTCTTAACTCATGATGGTTCAGGTTCATTGCCAGTGGCATCGACCAGGCCGAGATATCATAGAATAAAGAATCCTGAAATTGTGTTCTCTTTTCAAAGATCACTTTCACCATTCTGTAATTTTTCTGATCTGCAGGAACAATGTACGAGTCCTCCGCTTTGAATCCCTTATGATCTTTTGCAAGTTTATACACATCAACTTTATGTCTGTTCAGAAGATCTATGAACAGTTTTGTTTTGGAATGATCAGGTCCTGCATTCCAGATATAGCCTTTGATAGGATCATTCGCGGCTTCTGCTAATGCTGTTTTATAGAATGAACTTTGATGTTCAAGTAGTTCAAGACGTAGTTCTTGAGCTGCTAGAACAGATGAATAAGCTACGGTAAACTGATTTCTGATCGCCTCAGGAAATGTAAGCTTTCCATTGATCGTATTTTGAACATGTCCGCGAACACTTCCTTGCTCGAATAGAATTCCGATCGCAGCATGAATATCAGGATAGGTACTTCCTTTCCCAAAATAGAAATTATCAAAAGTTTCTTCAGTGAAGTAATAAGTCCCGATCTTATCTAATTCGCGAGCATGAAACTCTGCGATCTCTCCAACTAGTTCAATACTTTTTTGTGGAATCAATGGATGATTTCTGCTTGGAATTCCCGGCATGAAGAAGAAACTGGAATTGCCACCCATTTCATGATGATCTGTTACGATATTAGGTTTCCACGCATGATAGTTCACCAATCTGGTTTGAGATTCAGGATGTTGAGCCGGTAACCAGTCACGGTTTAGATCGAACCAATAATGATTCGTTCTGCTTCTTGGCCAGGCTTCATTATGCTCACGATCCATCGGATCTCCACTTGGAATATTTCCTTTATTCGCATTTATCCAACCAGAAAAGCGCTGAAACCCATCAGGGTTCAGACATGGATCCACCAAGATGATCGTATTCTTCAAAATATCATCTATTTCTTCACCTTGAGCAGCCGCCCAGTGGTAAACAGTCAGAATAGCTGAATTACTTGCCGAAGCTTCATTTCCATGTACTCCATGATCTAAAAGAACCACAGAAGGCATATTGGAAATATCAAAATTATCAGATAGCTCAGGATCTGAAAGAACGATATGTTGTTTTCTGATCTCTTCGATTTTCTGATGATTATCGGGATGTGTGATCGTTAACAGTAATAAGGGTCTGTTCTCATAAGTCCTACCGGTTTCCTTGATAGTAATTCGATCTGAGATACGAGCCATTTCTTTCATGAAATAAACCAATTGATCATGTGTGGCATGCCATTCACCAACCTCATATCCTAATATTTCTGCTGGTTTAGGTATGCTCGTATTGTATTCAATACCTTCAGGGAAGTATTTGAATTTAGTATTGTGTTGTGCAAATAAACTTGATAATGAGACAATTAAAGTAAATAGTGTAGTCGTAAGAAATCGCGTATTCAATTTCATAATGTTAGTCTTTAGATCTGGTTAAGTGTGTATATATGTCAGCAATTTAATTAGAAAAAGATTAAATGAGAAGTGCATGGCTGAGATATCTACATAAGTGGATATTTACGGTACAAAATTGGTTTCTAGATGCTAGGTCCTAGGTACTAGTTTTTCTTTACTCAATACTTAGACTCATTTATCGGATACATCAGCCAACTTGTCGAATCTTTCTTATAAAAATTTGTTCTACACAGCTTTTTAAGCATATTTGTTAGGTTAAACCTTAAATCAATTCAATTACCTATGAAAAATAGAATTATTATAAGTCTGCTTTTGATCTGTTCAGTTATAACTGTTCAGGCTCAAAAGGGATGGAAACAATATCGTGGTCCTGAACGTTCTGCACAAGTAGAAGGACAGCTGTCCACAAATGCTGAAGGAAAGATCGTTCCTGAATTAGTTTGGAAAAAAGAACTTGGTCCGGGTTTCTCTGAGATCAATATCGACGGCAATACCGTTTTTACTCAATATGGTGAATTCCTTGATAGTATAACTGGCCTTGAGTATCTCGTGGCTCTCAATGCTCAAAGTGGTAAAGAAGTGTGGAAAACCATCATAGATTCCATTTATATCGAGAAAGATAAATGGGGAGATGGACCAAGATCTACACCTGCAATTGATGGAAATACGATCTATTGTCTCAGTGGTTTAGGAAATCTCGCTGCATTGGATAAAGGCAATGGTAAGATCAAATGGACGGTTGATCTGCCTGAAAAATATGGAAGCACAATGCCAAGATGGGGGTTCTCTAGCTCTCCGATCATTATTGATGATATGTTGATCCTGGAGGTAGGAGGAACCGAAAATAGAGCAGTTGTTGCATTTAATAAAGCGAATGGAGAACAGATCTGGACAAAAGGAAGCGGTCCAAGTGGCTATAACTCTCCTTTGTATACTACAATTGATGGACAAAAGCAGTTGATCTTCGCAATTGGAGGCGTTCTTCAATCTTTTACTCCTGCAGGTGATACTTTATGGAAAGCAAGAATTCCAATTGGTAACCTTATTGCAATGCCTATTCAGTTGAGTGAAAAGAGATTCTATCTCTCAAATGCCGGAAGAGGTTATTTGGTTGCTGACTTAGAAGATGGAACTCTTAAAGAAGTTAAGAAAGGCATGACAATGAAGAATGATTTCATGACTTCTGTTTTGTATGATGGACACATCTATGGATATCATATTGCTGCTCTCAAATGTTTAGACCCTGAAACAGGTGAAACGAAATGGCAAAAAAGAGGATTCGGAAAAGGAAGTTTAATGATGGTAGGAGATAAGTTGGTAATCCTTTCTGATAAAGGCAAACTAGCAATTGCGAATGCAACTCCTGAAGCGTATCAAGAGATCGGAAGCGTTCAGGCGATGGATAGAAGCAGAGCATGGACCTCTCCGAGTTATGATCAGGGAAGGATCTATGTGAGAAATCTCAAAGAGATCGCATGTTATAAACTTAAGTAATCACCATCAAAACCTAATGATATGAAAAACCGAATTTTTATAATTATCATATTATCTGTTTTCTCTCTCGGACTTCATGCACAAACACTTGAGGAAATAATAGATAAGCATTTAAAAGCACATGGAGATCTAGCTAAATGGAATACTGTAAAAGCATTAGCCCTAAAAGGTACTTTTGGTTCTTTTTCAGTAGAACATCCAATTTATAATATTAAAACCATCGATGGAGATTATTACAGTGATCAGCATATTGGACATCATCCTGTTAAGATCGGATTTAAAGATGGTAAAGGCTGGACGATCGATCCTTGGCACGAGTTTACGTATCCTAGATTGGTGAATAAGTTCGAAGAGAATATCTATCACCAACTTGCGGATTACTTTACTCCATTTTATAAATGGGAAGAAAAAGGCTATAAACTAGAGTATGTTGGCTTGAAAAATGAAGATGGCATCGAATGTCATGTGATCAAAGTTGAGCGTAATGGTAATCAGGAGACCTGGTATCTGAATGCAGAAACCTATCTTGAATATAAAGCAACCGGACAATGGGTTGATTTCGGAATGCCACTGGATGGAGAGTTTTATTTTGATGATTTTCAAGAAGTTGATGGTTTGATCTTGCCATTCTTTGTGGAAAGAATGTTCGGACAAAGAGATTATGTTCTGATGATCGAATCTGTGCAGATCAATCCGGAATATGATGAAGCATTATTTGATATGCCACAATCAGATGAGATGATGGTTTTGAATAATATGATTGGAGAATGGAAAGTAAAAGTTGAAATGCCTGGTCGTGGTGGTAACTTAAGAACGATCGATCAAACTAAATCAAAAGCAAAATTTGCAAGAACAAACCTTATAAAACTAAAAACGAGTTACGAGAATTATTATGTTCAACCTGTAACCATGGATTTCAGTTATCATAAAGGAAAAGGTAAATATGTCCTAACTACTTACACTGATTTCTCATCATCAATGGACCTTTTCGAAGGTGTATTGGATAATGGTGTAATTGAATTCAATGAGATCATAACAAAGGGTTCTGATAGAACTGCAAGCTTTAAATGTATCGTTTCAGATATTAAAGCTGATGGTTATGTTATTGAAATGCAGCAATCCAGAGATGGTGAAAACTGGATGACGGCGGTGAAGTTTACGTTCTCGAAATAGATAGTTTTAATACTATATATTAAAGCCTGTCTGCTTTTAGTGGATGGGCTTTTTTGGTTCCCGTTGTCCCGTTGTCCGGTTGTCATGTTATCCTGAATCCTTGACACTTTGGGATATAGAAATATCTTAAAAACGTCTAAATGTCTAACTTGTACTGAGCGAAGTCAAAGTATCGTCTAATCATCGCAATTCATCCTCCTCATCCAACAACTCATCATCTTTTATTTTTATATAGATCGCTCTGATATCATATTTGTAGCAAAGTTTTAATAATGAAAAATATACTTTGCTCATTTATATTATTATTTAGTCTTTCTACTTACGGACAAAGCATTATCAAAGGAAAGATCACAGACACACATGGTGAAGCACTTCCTGGTGCAAATATCTATTTTGAAGGAACCTTTGATGGAACATCTTCTAATGTTGATGGCACATTTATACTGAAAACTGACCTTAAAGGAGAATATGTTTTGTTAATCGAATTCCTCGGATTTGAAAGCGTTCGTAAAACTATGATTCTCGATGGAAGTGAAATCATAATCAATATTATTTTAAAAGAGAAGTTCAATAAGCTTAAGGCTGTAACTATTACTGCCGGAACATTTGAAGCTGGTGATAAGAAGAAATCTGTTGTTTTAGGCCCGGTAGATATGGTTACTACTGCAGGAGCAATGGGAGATGTTTATGGAGCTTTAAAAATGCTACCGGGAGCAAATGCTAATCCTGAATCGGGTAAACTCTTTGTAAAGGGTGGTCATAGCGATGAATCTCAAACTTATATCAACGGTACTTTGGTACATAGTCCGTATAGCGAAACCGTACCTAATACAAGTACCCGAGGCAGATTCAATCCATTCATATTTAGTGGAACAGTATTTAGTACAGGTGGTTATTCAGCAGAATATGGACAAGCTCTTTCATCAGTTTTACTTCTTGAAACAAAAGATCTTCCTCTTGAAGATGAATTGAATATCTCGGTACTCTCTGTGGGCGCCGACTTTGGCGGCACAAAACTATGGAAGGATGGTGGGATCACTGTTACAGGTAAATATCAGCATTTAGGCCCATATATGAATTTGTTCAAGCAAAATTTCGATTGGATCGAGCATCCAAAGAGTGCAGGGGCAGAGATCAGCTTACATCAGAAAACAAAGAATGCGAGATTTAAACTTTATGTGAACTATGGAGATTCAGATCTGGCTCTTAATCAGCCTGATCCAATAGATGTTAATACCCCAAAAGTATATGATCTTGAAGATGATAATTTCTTTATGAATGCGAGTTGGAAGCAGATCATGTCGGAGAAACTGTTTCTTAGAAGTGGTTTGAGTTATACTGTGAATAATAATAACATCGACATTGAAGGGGATAAGATTGAAGAGAAATTGAATGGATTACATTATAAGTCTGTGTTGAATTATCATATTAATCCGAAGTTCTTATTGAAATCAGGATTTGAATTTAATATAACCGACTATGATTTTTCATTCAAAGATGCCAATATTGGATTTAAGTCGGATTATATAGATCATTTAACTTCCTTCTTTACTGAAACTGAAATCTATGCATCAAATGCTTTTGTGCTCAGATTGGGGACCCGATTAGAGTATAGTGGATTGTTCGAGCAATATCGCTTGTCACCAAGGATCTCTACTGCTTATAAATTTGATGATTTCAGTACATTATCACTTTCATGGGGTACTTTTTATCAGCGCCCATCAGATGATATTGTGATTTATTCCAGANATCTAAGGTCGGAAAGATCTGATCATTATACTTTAGGTTTTCAGTACGTTAAAAATGAAAGAGCTTTAAGATTTGATGCCTATTATAAGAACTATGATGATCTTGTTACTTATGATGCTGCAACATTCTTTTTGCCTGATTCTTATGATAATTCCGGATATGGCTCAGCTAAAGGGATCGATATCTTTTGGAGAGATAAAAAGAGCTTGAAGAACGCCGAATACTGGATCTCATATTCTTATCTCGATACCGACAGAATGTACAGAAACTATCCGATCTCCACGACTCCATATTATGCGAGTAAACATAATCTATCAGTTGTTTTTAAGTATTGGTTCAGTTATCTGAGATCTCTTGCAGGCTTATCCTTCAGATATGCATCTCCAAGAGCATATAATGATCCGAATGAATCTGAGTTCAATAGCGGAAGAACGATCCCTTATAAAACCATTGATTTAAACTGGAGCTTCTTATACCGACAGCATGTGATCATTTATTTCGCAGCTACTAATGTATTTGGATTTAAACAGGAATTCGGACAAAGATTCTCGGAATCACAGGACCAAAATGGAGTTTACAGAAGTTTAGCTATAAAGCCTGGAGCGAATAGATTTTTCGTACTTGGATGTTTTATCACATTATCTAAGAAAGGGGTTGAAAACCAGTTAGATGAGATGAATTAATAATGAATAATTAATAATTAAAGATTAATAATTATGAAAGCAAGAGTTTTAAGTTTAGTATTTGTGTTTTGCATCGCATTTACAGCGCATGCCCAGATGTATGAAAAGAAGATGGCCGAAACATTGCAAATGTTTGGTGAAGCTCAAAATTTGAATGATTATCAAAAAGTAGCGAATCAATTCAAAATGATCTCAAATGTTGCGAATACAGAATGGTTACCTCTTTACTATCATGCACATATCCACATTTTAATGAGTTTTATGGATAATAGTAGTGCAGCTAAAAAAGATGAATATCTGGCAGTTGCAGAAGTTAGTCTAAAGAAAATGCTGAAGCTTGTTCCGAATGAAGTGGAAGCTTTGGCATTACAAGCATTTTATTATACCGGAAAACTTGTTGTGGATCCAATGGTCAGAGGAATGGAATATGGTATGTTATTCGGACAGGTAATTACAAAAGCTGCAAGCATTGATCCTGATAATCCGAGAGTTCGATACCTGAAGTTAGCAAATGATGTAGGAAGTGCACCTTTCTTCGGGAAAGATCCGAAAGTGTTCCTCCCGGATGTACAGAAGCTTCTTGAAGAGTGGGATAATTATAAGTTAAAATCACCGCTACATCCAAGATGGGGTAAAGAACAGGTTCGTACAACGATTCAACAGTTAAGCAAATAGTTTATTTGGATTGATATCACTAAATTTACATCTATGAGATTCGAAAAGCTCCCATTACACAAAATATTAATTCTCCCATTTGATAAATGGTGGCAGTATGTCCTTGTTAATGTTATTTTGGCATTGGGTGTACTTCTCGTTTTTTTTAATAGTGCATTTGACCATTGGGCAAACTTTCTGCTTGGAATGGTTTGGTCAATGGCTATTGGTTGTACACAATGGAGCGGACATCTGTTTATAAACTACCATATTCACAGAAAGATCTCAATTCTTAAACATACCACCAAAAATATCCTATTAAGCATTTTTTCTATGATGCTTTATGGTGCAGTGGCATATGTAATTGTGCAATATATAATGCACTTTATTGTGAATGGGAACCTAACTTATGGCGTTATGATTTCAGTTCTGAAAAATGTATATGTACCTATTATAATTGCAATAAGTATATCATTTAGCTTTTCAATTAGAAGCTATTTCGTTTCTTGGAAACAAAGTGTTCTGGAGGTGGAAAGATTGAAAAATGAAGTATTGAGTTATCAGTATGAATCACTTAGGAATCAGATCAATCCGCATTTCTTATTTAATAGTTTTAATGTTTTGAGTGATCTGATCTATGATGATCAGAAGCAAGCTGTAGATTTTGTGCAAAAGATGAGCGGTTTATTCAGATATGTATTGGATAGCCGTGATAAAGAACTAGTAAAGCTCGAAGATGAAATGCATTTTATAGATTCATATATTGCCTTACTGAAGACAAGATTCGAGGACAAGATCAAGGTTGAGAATACTGTTGAAGTTTCAGCTGATGAATTGATCGTTCCAATGGCTTTACAAAATCTAATAGAGAACGCCGTGAAGCATAATGAAGTTTCGAATGCAAAACCGCTCCTACTGAAGGTCTCTAAAAGTGATGATCGAATAATTGTTGAAAACACATTGCAGTTAAAGAATGTTGGTGATAGATCAGGAGGAACCGGTTTGAGAAATATTAAACAGCAGTATAAATACTTTACTGAGGCACAAGTTCAAATTGAAAAGTCTAAGGAATCGTATATTGTATCACTACCACTTTTAAAAGCTGAATCATGAGAATTATTATCATTGAAGATGAAAATAGAGCAGCACATCGCATGCAAGCATTGATTGAGGAATTAAGGCCTGAAGCTGTTATCCTTGATGTTTTTGAGAGTGTTAGAGAAAGTATTGAGTATTTCAACACAAACCCAAATGTAGATTTGATTTTTGCTGATATACAATTAGCGGATGGGATCAGCTTTGAAATCTTCAATCAAATTCAGCTTAAATGTCCGATCATATTTACAACTGCTTATGATCAATATGCTATAGAAGCTTTCCAGACAAACGGAATCGATTATCTTCTAAAACCTATTGAAAAAGAAAGATTACAGAAAGCATTGGATAAACTTGAGAGTTTACAAACCGATCAGAATACTGAACAAATAGGTAAAATGCTACAAATGCTGAAGCAGGAAGATCATAAAAAGAGATTTATGATCAAAGTAGGGGATCGGATCAGAACGATTGAAACTAAAGGTATCCTGGCATTTTATAGTATGGAGAAAGCAACATTTCTATATACTTTCGATCAAAGATCTTATGCAATTGATTACTCCCTGGATCAACTTCAGGATCTTCTGAATCCTACCGACTTCTTCCGCATCAGTAGAAAATATATCGTATCTCATATGGCATGTAAAGAGATACTGGCATGGTCGAATAGCCGACTAAGAATTGATATTCCCGGATTAGACGAAGAAGTTATCGTTGCCCGTGAAAGGGTAGGAGATTTTAAGAATTGGCTCGATAATTAAAACAGGATGACTTCCTTAATTCGAGGAAGCCATCCTAAAATCAAATCTAACTTTGTGGCATGATCATCTCACTCATCTTTTGATGGAATTCATCCTGAGGCAGAGATTCTTTCATTTGCAATAATAATTCTGCATCAGAACCAACAACATTATGAATTGGCATTTCTTCCGTTGCACATCTATAAATTACGTCAGCAACTTCTTGAGGATCAGCTTTTGTGTCACCCATATACAACATTTCGTCTACCAATGTTGAGAATCTTTGTGCGATCAATCCTGCATTGTATTGGATCTCTTCATCACCATATTGAATATTCAAATCTGAATTAGTTCCAAAGCTTGTTCCGAATGCTCCAGGTGCAACCGCATTCACTCTGATGCCAAATGGTTTGTATTCCATTGCCATACCTTCAGTTAATCCTTCAACTGCATGTTTAGATGCACAATATGTTGAGGTCAATGCAAAACCAACATGTCCGGCCATAGAAGTAACATTTATAATTACACCGCTTCTGTTCTTACGCATATGTGGTAGAACTGCCTGACTCACTCTGATCAATCCGAAAACATTTGTTTCGAACAGATCATAGATCTTTTGCTCAGGAAATTGCTCCAAATAAGCATGACTTCCATATCCTGCATTATTGACCAATACATCAATTTTTCCGAATTTCTCAATAGCACCTGAAACGGCAGCATCAATGCTTTCCTGATCAGTTACATCTAAACGTGTTACCCAAACATTTTCCAATTTATTAAGTTCAGTCTCCTTTTCAGGAGTTCTCATTGTTGCTACTACGTTCCAGTTTGCCTCTTGAAATGTTTTTACAGCTAGTTTTCCAAAACCGGAGCTGCACCCGGTGATTAATACTGTGTTTTTCATTCTTTTCTGTTTTAGATCATTAAATTTTTGTTGATCCAAAAGTAGATTGTGATCTGCTCATTCATGTATACTAAACCCCGAATATCATAATCAAATCACAGATTGTCTTTAAGGTTAGTAATGAGTTAAATTGCTGTTAGCTATTGACTTCTGTATATATTTTTATATCTTGCACTTCCTGGTTATATTAAAATTGCACAAAATTTGAGTGACGGAATGATTCTGAGGGCTTGGCGATATCTTCTATTTTTCTCATTTACACTTATCATTATAAGTTGTGAAAAGGAAGTCGTTGTGCCTATTCCTGAAACCAAACCTCCTGTTATTACCGAAACTCCACAAGAAGTTATTGAACCTTTAAAAGAAGGTAGTTTCTACTTCGATTTTTCAGATCATAAAGCTTTGAATGGAAAGACCATGCAGGTGCATTATCACTTTCCGTATAATCATACGGATGATAGTCCGATCGTATTTGCTTTTCATGGTGCTGCCAGAAATGCAAAGGGAATGCGCGATTCATGGATCAACAAAGCAAACGAATACAATTGTATCGTTGTAGTACCACATTTTTCGAATGAGAACTTCCCCGGCGGAGATAAGTATAATTTAGGAAATGTTTTTGAGGATGGCGACAACCCTAATAGTAATGGATTGAATCCTGAAGATGAATGGACCTATTCAATTATAGAAGAGATCTTTGATATAGTTAGAAAGCGCACAAATAATACGAATGAGAAGTATCATATTTTTGGACATTCAGCCGGAGCCCAGTTCGCACACCGATTTGTTATGTTCAAACCAAACGCCAGATACGATAAAGTCGTGGCCGCTGGAGCCGGATGGTATACAGTAGCTGATAAATCTATTAGATTTCCATACGGATTTAAAAACAGTCCGCTCGAAGACCGTTCTTTGTCGCATCTTTTCTCAGCCAGGATCTATGTTCAGATCGGGGAACTGGATAATAATCCAAACTCAACAAGTATCCGTAGAAATAGTTATGCTGATGCCCAGGGTATTCACCGACTCGATAGAGCAGTTCACTTCTTTGATCAGGCACAAAACTCCGCGAGCAATCTAAGTATGCCTTTCAATTGGGAACTCGTAAGGGTAGAAGGATTAAAGCATAGCTCTAGTGAAGCATCGATCGTTGCTGCAGATCTGATATTTAATTAATAATTAATAATTA
>PARP01000027.1 GCA_002711565.1 Bacteroidota bacterium | reverse complement strand
TCAGGCATTTGAATATCCATAAGGATCAGATCGAATTTATCTGTTCTCATCGCCTGAACAGCTTCAAGCCCATTTTCAGTTAATGTGAATTTATGCCCTTTATTATGAACTAATCTGGTAATCAGCTTTTGGTTAAGTTTGTTGTCTTCAGCTATCAAAATATTTAAAGCATCTTCATCAGGTACTGGTGCACGTAGGTTCAATTTTGCTTGCTGACCGGAATTACTGCTCTCAGTCTTTATTGTTTTTAGCTCTAATGTAAATGTGAATTTACTCCCTTCATTTACAATACTTTCAACTTTGATCTCTCCACCCATTTTTTCAACGAGCTTATGTGTGATAGCCAGACCTAATCCGGTACCTTCATAATGTCTTTTTGTAGTTGAATGCGCCTGAGAGAATGATTCAAATATCGTAGCAAGTTTATCTTCCCCAATACCAATTCCCGTATCCCTCATTTCAAAGTGAAGCTTAATCTTATTATTGGCTTCATCAGTACTTTCTTTTTTAACACTTAAACTACAATGACCTTCATGAGTAAACTTCATTGCGTTCCCAACCAAATTATATAAGATCTGTTTTATATGCCCGGAATCCCCGATCAGTCTGATCGGAACTTCTTGATCTATAGCATGATTCAGTTGGATATTTTTCTTTTCTACTTCATTTCTGAATGAATCAATAACTTCCTTAACGGTATTTCTGAAAATGAATTCCTTTTCTTCGAATGTTACTTTTCCGGCTTCAATCTTTGAAAGATCGAGAATATCATTAATAATCGAGAGTAAATGATTTGAAGCACTATTTACAAGCATAAGATATTCTTCCTGTTCTGAACTTAGATTTGTTTCAAGAACTAAACTTAGCATACCAATGATCGTATTCATTGGCGTACGGATCTCATGACTCATACTGGCCAGAAATTCACTTTTTACCTGATTCGCAGTTTCTGCAAGTTCCTTGGATTTCTCAAGACTTTCTTCATAAGTCTTTTTAACACTGATGTCTCTAATTACCCCAGTTATTCTTGTAGGGTTGTTCATCTTATCAAATTCAACAACCTTACCTTGCTCTTCTATCCAGATAACCACACCATCAAAGCATTTTGCCCTGTATTCTACTCTATAAATCCCTGTGTTGTTAGCTAAAGACTCATCAATTACCTGTTGAACATTCTTCACATCATCCTGATGGATCACTTTCTCCCAATAATAGGAAGTAGACATATCGTATTCTTCAGGGTATTTTAAAATCTTATTAAAGCTAGGAGTAACGATCAACTCATTAGCAGTTAGATTTTTATCCCAAATGCCTTGATTGGCAGATTCAATAGCAAGTAATAATCTTTCCTCGTTCAGTTTTAATTTATGATAGATCTGTTTCTGCTCAGTAATATCCTGACAAGAGATGTGATATTCAATATCTCCTAAATCATTAACTGAATAGGTTACCTGCTCCGAAAACCATACATGATTTCCTTCTTTATGCATTTTGCGGTACTCCAAATTAGCATGAGTATTTTCGTTACCAAGCTTAGAATAAATATCCTTTACATATTCAGTATCTTCATTAACTGTAAGTGTGTCGAGATCAGCTTGTAAAAGTTCTTCCTTTTTGTATCCAAGATATCTTGAAGCATATTCGCTTATAGATTTGATCTTGAAGTCTTTATCTAAAGTATAATGAATTTGGAATGCTTCAGTATAGATGCTTGAGAATCTGTTTTGCAGTCGATAATATTTAATGGAGCTACTTATGGTCTCCTTTAAATTGTAAGCATCAATCGGAAGGTGAAATATACCATCGAACTTAGCACCTTTTTTTACCTCAATTTTTGATAGATCTGATTTTACGATCCCAAGCACAAAAGGAATTTTCTTATTCGTTTTAAATTGCTTGAAAAAGCTTGTGAGTTCTTTATTGATCTCGTCTGTTATGTATATAAAAACATTTGCATTAAACAAATCAAAAGATGTTTTGTAATCCTCTGGATCTGAGATTTTAAAATCACACCCGATAAGGTCAAGAGCTTCTTTTATTACCGGATTTGATTCCGATTGAGTGTTTAAAACAAAAATTCGGAAAGATTTCATTGCACTAATTTTGGTTTTTAGGCGTTCAGCTTAGGTAAATATACGAAAATAATCTTCTGAAGTTTCTAGTGTATAAACGAGAGAACGCTTAACTTTGGAACTTCTGAGATATATTTCCGGACATTCCCGTATTGTTTATTATTCGATGAAACAACAAAAGGTAACCTTAAAAGATTTAAAATTTGTTCTGCTGATCATTTTTGGCATTGGATTTCTCAATGTAAATGCTCAGATCGGCGGACAAAGTACCTACGCTTTTTTGAACCTTGAGAATTCTGCCAGGATCGCTGCATTAGGCGGTGCAAGCCCGGTCGCATTAGATGATGATCTTAGCTTGGCTATCGCAAATCCGTCATTGATCAGGCCATCTATGGATCAGCAACTAACCTTTAGTTTTGTCGACTATTTTTCAGATATTAACTATGGCTTTGTTAGTTATTCTAAAGATTACGATAGATTAGGCAGTTTCGTCGCCTCTGTTCAATTCATCGACTATGGGACTTTCAAATATGCAAATGAGGCAGGAGTACAACAAGGAGAATTCGGCGCATCTGAGTTTGCATTAATTCTAGGCTGGGGACGTGAACTAACTCAGAATTTCAGAATAGGTGCAAATTCTAAATTCATTTATTCAAATCTGGAACAGTATAATTCAATAGGATTAGCTGTAGATCTATCGGCAACTTATATGGCTAGTCGTACAGATTTTGTTGCTTCTGTAATGATATTGAATGCCGGAAGACAGCTTAAAGCTTATCGGTCAGGTAATATAGAACCATTACCTTTTGAAATCAGATTTGCGTTATCCAATAAGTTGAAGCATATTCCATTTCGATATCATTTGATGCTAACACATCTTGAGAAATTCGATCTTACTTATGTTAATCCTCTATTACAGAATGACTTCGGACAAAGTATTGGTGAAGCCTCATTAGCCGAAAAAATGATGAGCCATGTTGTTGTGGGAGGGGAGATTCTTTTCTCTGAGAATTTTACTTTTAGATTTGGATATAACTACAGAAGACGTCAGGAAATGAAAGTTGATTCTAAATTCTCAACGGTAGGTTTCTCATGGGGATTTGGAATTAAAGTCTCGAAATTTCAGTTTAATTATGCCCGATCAGCATACCATTTAGTAGGTTCTCCCAACTATATCACCATGATCGTTAATTTGTCAGATTTTTAAGCCTAAAATTCATTAATTTTACCATTCAAGAATTAGGAATGAGAATTGATGTAGACCCTTTTTCAGGATTTTGTTTTGGTGTTGTTCATGCCGTTAGAACTGCGGAAGAATTGCTCGATAAAGGTGATGAATTATATTGCCTGGGTGAGATCGTGCACAATCAACAAGAGGTTGATAGATTAAAAGCAAAGGGCTTAGTGTTTATTGATCATGAGGCTTTTAAAACTCTTCAGAATGTAAATGTGCTCATCCGAGCCCATGGAGAACCACCTGAAACCTATCAAATTGCTCAGCAGAATAATATTAATATTATCGATGCGAGTTGTAAAGTTGTTTTAGGCTTGCAGAGGAAAGTTAAAAGAGCATGGGAGGAAATGCAGGAGAAAAATGGGCAAGTAGTGATCTTTGGAAAAAGTGAACATCCTGAGGTGATTGGACTGAATGGGCAAACTGATGAAAATGCCATAATAATCAGATCGGTTTCTGAGGCGAAACAATTTGATTTTAAAACTCCTGTCAGATTATTTGCTCAAACAACCATGAGCATTCATGTATATGAAAGATTAAAGGATTATATTTCTGAGTTGTTAAGTAAGAACGATTGTGATGACTTTAAAGCATATAACTCGATCTGTAAGCAAGTATCTAATAGAGAAGCTCATATTCAGGAGTTTGCTGAGGAGCATGATGTGATCGTTTTTGCTGGAGGAAAAAATAGTTCAAATGCAAAATTCTTATTCTCGATCTGTAAAGAGGCAAATGAGAAGTCCTATTTCATTTCTGAATTAGGAGACATTAGTTGTGAGTGGTTCAAAAATATTGATTCAATTGGAATTAGTGGTGCAACAAGTACTCCCCAATGGTTCATGGAGCAGGTAAAACAAAAAATTGAGCACGAATGTATCTAAAGAAATTAAGCTTAGCCAACTTTAAGAACTGCTCGGAAGCAAACCTGATCTTTTCAGAGAAGATCAATTGTTTGGTCGGGAATAATGGCGTTGGTAAGACAAATGTTCTTGACGGGATCTATTATCTGTCGTTCTGTAAGAGCTATTTTAATTCAATAGATACTCAGAATATAAAGCATAATGAAGAGTTTTTTGCTCTCAATGGATGGTATCAGAAGAATGGTGGGAGAGAAGATCAGATCTCTTGTGTTCAGAAAAGAGGGGCAAAAAAGCAATTCAAAATCAATAAGAAGGATTATGATCGTTTAGCAGATCATATTGGACATTTCCCTTTAGTGATGATCTCACCATATGATAGAGACCTGATCAATGAAGGAAGTGAGGTTAGAAGAAAGTATATTGATGGTGTGATCTCGCAGTTCGATAAAGTTTATTTAGATGATCTACTGAATTATAATAAAGCATTGAGTCAGCGTAATGCTCTTTTAAAGCGCTTTGCAGAGTTAAGAACATTCGATCAAACATCTTTAGAAATCTGGGATGATCAATTGGCAGCTTTAGGTCAGAAAATACATGAGAAACGACAAGATTTTCTTGAAGAGTTTGCTCCTATATTTCAGCATTATTTTGAGTTTATCAGTGGAGGTAAGGAGAATGTTAGCATCCATTACGAATCTCATTTGTTTGATAATAATATGAAAGTGCTTTTTAACGAATCTTTGGATAGGGACAGATACTTAAGATATACGACCAAAGGAATACATAAAGATGATCTCAGACTAAAAATAGGTGATTATCCTATTAAAAAGTTTGGATCACAGGGACAACAAAAATCTTATGTGATTGCGATCAAATTAGCACAGTTTGAGTATACGAAGAAAAAGAAAGGATATAAGCCTATATTGTTATTTGATGATATCTTTGATAAGCTTGATGATCAGCGGGTTGAGCAGTTAATATCACTAGTAAGTAATAATAGTTTCGGACAAATATTCATTACGGATACTCAACGACAGCGAACCGAAAAAATATTTAAGACTGTAAATATTGATCATAAGATCTTTACGGTTGATGCAGGAATCATAAACGAAGACTAATGAGTTCAAACGAAGTGACATTAGGTGATGCGATCAAGCAGTTGATCAAAACATATCAGTTAAAGGACAAACTGACTGAAGTCAATTTGATCAATTCCTGGGAAAGAGTTGTAGGTAAAATGATCGCTAATCATACCAAACATATTTCCGTTAAGAACGGTGTTATGTATATCAAACTTGATTCGTCAGCATTAACGAATGAATTAAGTTACTCCAGAAACAAGATCGTGGATGCGATCAATAAAGAAGTAGGTGAAAAGGTGATCAAAGAAGTTGTGTTCAGGTAATTACTTGATGTCGATTTCAAGCATTCTCTTGTCCTCAATAAATGCCTCAAAATGATCGCCTATTTTGATAGGTCCAACGCCTTCAGGTGTACCTGTAAATATCAGGTCCCCAATTTTTAAAGTTAAAAACTGCGAAACATAAGCAATGATCTTGTCAAAGCTGAAGATCATATCTTTTGTATTTCCATCTTGTCTGATTTCACCATTAACCTTTAAGCTGAATCTAAGATCATTAATATTCTCAAATTCTGATTTATTGATGAATTTACCAAGAGGTGCGGAGCCATCAAAGCCTTTAGCAATTTCCCATGGTAAGCCTTTTTTCTTGCAATTCGATTGCAGGTCTCTGGCTGTTAAATCTATCCCTAATCCAATCTCATCATAATATGTATGAGCGAATTTCTCCTGAATATGTTTTCCAACTTTTTTGATCTTTAATACGATCTCCGTTTCATAATGAATGTCTTCAGAAAATTCAGGGTAAAAGAAAGGCTGTTTTTTTTGAAGGAGTGCGGTTTCCGGCTTTAGAAAGAATATTGGCACTTCAGGAAGTGGGTTGTTGAGTTCTTTAGCGTGTTCAACATAGTTTCGACCGATACAAATGATTTTCATCTTAGTTAAAGTTTAGTGATCCCTGATTAAATCCACGGAGTTTTATGGCTGTAATTACTTTCTTAGTGGATAATGGAAATTCACTTTTCATCATCCAATCATAATATGAAGGTTCTTTTTTGAATAATTCTTCAACGGATTTCCCTTTATGCTTTCCAAAGTTGAAAACCTCAATATTCTTATCATTGAAGATAATATGACCAACAAGATCTGCATTTTTGGTTTGGAATGAAAAATCATGCAATGCTTGCATGTCATTCTTTACCGGTATAGAGATCTTCCCGCTTCTATCCTTGAATTCTGTGTTTTCGTATTTATCGAGTTGTGCTTTTAGGATCTCATAAGTTGCNTTGGTGTCAGCTTCTGCAGAGTGAGCATCGGTTAACTCCTTACCACAATAGAATTTATAAGCAGCACTTAAGGTACGTTGCTCCATTTTATGGAAAATGTTTTGAACATCTATAAACTTGCGCCCTTTAATTTCAAAGTTTACATCAGCACGATAGAATTCTTCAACCAATAATGGAATATCAAATTTAATTGCATTATATCCTCCGAGATCACAATTGTTAAGGATCTGACTAAGCTCGTTAGCAATTTCCTTGAATGTTGGTTTGTCGGCAACATCCTTATCATAAATACCATGAATAGCAGATGTTACTTCTGGTATTGGGATTGTAGGGTTAACAAGTTTGGTAATGCTTTTCTCAGTCCCGTCGGGATTGATCTTTAGAATACTGATCTCAACGATTCGATCTGTTGCGATACTAAGACCTGTCGTTTCCAGATCGAAAAATGCGATCGGACGATTTAATTTTAATTCCATGAAATAGTGATATCGTAGTTATTTACTACAAATTTAAGAATTCAGCGATAGAATATGATTTAAATACTCAGATTGGTATCGAAATTTTCAAGAATCTCTTTCAGACGTTTTAAATACATACCTCCGAGAGCACCGTCAACAATTCGATGATCGTATGCTAATGATAGGATCATAATATGTCTGATGCCGATAACATCACCTTGTGGCGTTTCAAGAACAACTGGCTTTTTACGAATAGCACCAACGCCAAGAATTGCAACTTGTGGCTGGTTAATGATCGGAGTTCCGGTAATGCTATCAAAGCTTCCGAAGTTTGTCATCGTGAAAGTGCCACCTTGGATCTCATCCGGATTTAGTTTGTTTGAGCGAGCTCTAGATGCAAGATCGTTAACGCTTTTAGTCAGACCTAATAAGCTCTTTTCATCTGCATTCTTAATTACCGGTACGATCAGATTTCCGTTAGGTAAAGCAGCTGCCATACCTACATTGATGTTCTTTCTAATAATGATATTATTACCATCAACAGAAGCGTTAATACCAGGGAACTCTTTTAAGGCTTTCGCTGCTGCATCGATGAAGATAGGAGTGAATGTGATCTTTTCACCTTCTTTTTGAAGGAATTGATCTTTTACCTTATTTCTCCATTGAACAATATTTGTAACA
Organism: Bacteroidota bacterium; assembly: GCA_002711565.1. Taxonomy (GTDB): domain Bacteria; phylum Bacteroidota; class Bacteroidia; order Bacteroidales. The sequence continues at coordinate 12,478 of PARP01000027.1, read as the reverse complement.
TCTACGTCAATAAATGAAGTAACATGTGGAGATACTTGCTTAGACATCACCATGTGATCAGCAATGAGTTTCCTCATTCTGTCCATTTCAATGATCTGGTCCCCGGCGCCAGAAGTTACTGCAGGCTGCTCGATCTTCGTTACCGGAGCTGCTGATAATTGTGCAGTTCCACGGTTCTCAAGATATGAAAGGATGTCTGCTTTTGTAACTCTTCCATCTTTGCCAGATCCGTGAATTTTATCTAATTCCTCAAGGCTTACATTTTCTTTCTTAGCGATACTTTTTACCAATGGAGAGTAGAATCTGTCAGGATTTGGAGTGTATTCGGTTGCAGCTGTCTCGGTTTTTGCAACTGGAGTTTCTTTTTGAATAGGTTTAGTTTCTTCTTTAGGTTCCGTAGGAGATTCCTGACTTTCTTCGGCAGTTTCCATGCCTTCAACTTCAATGTATGCGATCACTTTACCAACTTCAACTACATCGCCTTCACTGAATAATGCTTTTACAAGTTTTCCTTCAACAGGGGAGGGAATTTCAGAGTCTACTTTGTCAGTAGCAATTTCAACGATTGCATCATCTTCTTCAATTTGATCTCCTTCAGATTTTAACCATTTTGTGATCGTTGCTTCAATGATGCTTTCGCCCAATTTGGGCATAATAATTTCAAATTTAGCCATTAGCTGATATTTATATAGTCTTTAATAATTGTCTGAATGCAAAGATACGAAAATTATNTAATTTGGAATTGTTCTAAATAAAATAATTATGGAGTTCGTCCTAAGTGTTTATAAGCTTTAAAAATAATCTGAAGGTCCTTAATTATTGAGTAATCTTTAGCATAATGGAAGTTCATTGAAAATGTTCTCATGTCGGCTTCAGAAGTGAAATTGCCAAAATCACTAATGTTAAGAATTCCTTGTTTGATAGAAGGAAGATCTGAACTTACCGGATTAAGGTATCCTACCCAGCTAAATTTACCCAAAAAGCATGTTATGATATTTGTTAGAAGTTGTATCGGGTGCTTGATTATAAAGATCTGAAAAGGGAATGTAATAAATAGGACCAAGGATAGTAAGATATCCATTATTCTTTTTTGCCTTTTGTTTTTGGGATGTTTGATTGTGTTCAAATCGCTGCTAAACAAGTCATTGAAAGATAAAATAGTTTGTGAGCCAATGATCGCATCTGTGCTTAAGGGTGCCATTCTGTAACTTATACTTGCAGGAGGAATTAAATGCATGATTTGAAGCATGGAGTTCATATCAACGCTTTTCTGGCTAAAAATCACATCATTTACTGAATGATCATCAATGATGTTTTGGAGGTCTAAAATATGTCCTAATCCATGATTTGAGTTTTTTGGATCGATAAACCCAGCAATTGTTGTATTGGATTTTGGAGGTAAAGCTGCTGCTAAACGTTCAGATTCTTCCCGACTGCCAATAACAATACTTCTACGCTTTTTAAGTAATCTAGGATGAACTCCAATTAGATCCAATATGGATCTGCTTATAGGAATCAGAATCGATAATAAAGCCCCAGAAATTAGAACAACTGCTCTGGAGTAACGTAAACTTTCAGGAAGCAGGGCATAGGTTATAAGTATAAATAGAGAGCCGGATACTACACCTTTAAGAACATCCTTGATTCTGTAATAGTTGTCATAAGAGCCACTGACCAAAAGAGTAATACAAAATATCAGAGTGTATCCTGGTAAAAAGTAATAAATGTATTCATCCGGAAAAGATCCTCCCGAGCTGTAAGTGACATATTTTCCCCAGAATAGTTGAGCGAGGAATAATGTGCAGAAAATCAATAAAATATCAGTTAAGACAATACTTGTTCTTTTGAATAACTGAATAACTGCAGCAGATAATCCACTTAGGATCACTGCTAGTTTTAGTGAAATACTTAAGCCGAGATAGCCGGTTCGCGAATAGTGTTTGCCTGCAAAAGTATGCATGGCTTTATAAAATAAATAGATGTAATTCAGGCTGCTTTTCTTAGTCGATTCACCTTTATAATGAATGATCGAAGTATTGGCTAGATACATGATCTTATAGCCTTCTTTTGAGATCTTATAAGAGAGATCTATGTCTTCACCATACATGAAGTAATCCTCATCCAATAAGCCTGCTTTATCAAGAGCTTCCTTACGTATACACATAAAAGCACCTGTCAAAACATCTATTTCATGCGATTCATCCTTATCGAGATAGCTTAGGTAATATTTCCCGAATACTTTCGATCTAGGGAATAATTTGCTTAATCCGCTTAGTTTATAAAATGAAACTAGGGGAGTTGGTAATCCTCTTTTAGATTCCGGAAGGAATTTCCCTTTACCGTCTATCATTTTTACTCCGCAGGCTCCAAATGTCGATTCACTATCCATGAAATCCAAAACTTTTTGGATGGTATCGGATTGCACAATTGTATCTGGATTAAGAAGTAAAATATACTCACTCTTACATTGTCGGATTGCAATATTATTAGCTTTTGAAAAGCCTACATTTTCAGGGTTTGAAATGTATTTTACTGTAGGGAAGTTCTCGTTAACCATTTCAAATGATCCATCATTGCTATTGTTGTCAACTACAATGATCTCTGTCTCAATCTTGTTAACTGAACTCATCAAGGAATTAAGGCATTGTTGTAGATAATACNTAACCTTATAATTAACGATGATAACAGATAACTTCATTGGTATGTTTTAGAATCCAAAATAAAGACCTAGAGCACCAACGATCAAACCAATTAGGAGATTGATGATCTTCGCATAGATAAAACTTCTTTTTGATTCAGCAAGAAGTGGAATTGCTCCATGCCCATCCTGTACAATCGAATTTGTAAGTAAAATGCTGAATGGGATAATTCCTTGCATGAAAAGTAATATGAAAATATAATGTGGTCCGGATTGAGGAATGATCCCGATTAGTGCCGCAACAAGCATGATCGTTATCAAATTAGCTTTAACCCATTCTTCCATATTAATGTATCCATTCAGGAAATGAATAATTAGTAATGCACCTAGTGTCCATAAGAAGATCTTTAAGAAATGTTTTTTAATAATATGTCCCCAAAGATGTTCTTCTAAGAAGTGATCACTTACGGATGCAATAATGAATAAAGCAATTAGAGATACAAATAAATAAGTGCCACTGATCCAATCCCAATGAAAACCTCCAGAATGTGAACTGTGATCATGACTTAAATTAGGTGTGCTTTCATGGCCGTGGTCATGATTATGGTCGTGTGAATGGTCATGTGAATGATCATGCGAGAATATATCGGACACCTCGGTATTAACCTCACTTATTGGAATGATCTCATGACTATGACCAAATTGTCCACTAAGTAATCCCACTAGAAATAATATGATGCTCACCAAAAGAATAGCTCTTTGGAATGAAATTTCCCTCAGGTTTTGAACGATGCTTTTTCTTGGTTGTACACATTCTATATGTTCATCATGAATTTCAAGATTATCTTCATTCTCCTTCATGAAGTTCTTATTCTTGAATATGAAATATAGAATTGCTCCAACAACAATTGATATTCCGAAAATGATCGCAAATAGAAGTAGAGCTTGCTCAGGAATGGTGCCAAGCATGATGAAGGCCTCATCTCCTGAAGTTGCTATTAGAGCAGTTACCAGAGCTGCAAACCCAAAGATCCTATGAGAGTATAAAGAAACAGCTGTATAAACTCCTAGGCAACCTGGAGTAGCACCTAAAAATGCTGCGAAAAGAATTTGCAACCATCCTTTATTTTTTAATGGTGTGATCCACTTACCACGGGTTTGAACATTGATAAACTCTATTATAAGCATCATTGCCAAAACAAAAGCAGTGATCATTACAGCATGTTTGAAGGTCTCTAAAATCATTGGAAGGTTATTTTTAATAAGTAAAAATAAGTGTTTTAAATGAATTATAGCTAAAAACTTTTTTAACAACTAAAAGTATAATACATTTGGGTAATTAAATACTTTAATTAGTAGATTAGTATTATGTCGAAGATAGTAACACTCTCAGAAGCCGCATCAATTGCGCTTCACGGAATTATACTCGTTGCCAAGTCTGATAAGTTGATAAATGTTGTTCAGATTGCAGATGCTACTAGTAGCTCAAAACACCATGTTGCGAAAGTATTTCAACGACTTGTAAAAGAAAAATTTGTTAATTCTCACCGAGGTCCTTCAGGTGGCTTCTCCCTAAATCGCAAACCTGAAGAGATTACATTATTGGAAATATATGAAGCTATTGAAGGGAAGATCGAATTAACTCAATGCCCTTTGGATAAGCAAATTTGTCCGTTTGACAAATGCATTCTAAATAATGTAACTAAGGATATGACTATACAGTATAGAGATTATCTTCAGGGTCAGACACTTGACAAGTACCTATAAGCTTATTTGTATTTAATCTAAAATCGCAAAGTCGATTTTTTTAAATCTAATTGTAATCTATATGTAAAAATATATCTATATTTGCGTAATCAAATACCGAAATTCCTATATGATTAAATACATAGATGATTAGATGAACGAAAGTGTTTGATTAACAATAAATTAAGAATGGAAAGAGATATAATAAAAATTGATAAGGATAAATGTACAGGTTGTGCATTATGTATTCCTGGTTGCCCGGAAGGTGCACTTCAAATAATTGACAATAAGGCTGTATTGGTTAGTGATCTGATGTGTGATGGTCTGGGCGCTTGTATTGGTGAATGCCCTGAAGGTGCTATTGAGATTGAACGTAGAGAAGCTGAACCTTATGATGAGGTAGCAGTTGTTAAGGAGATCTTAAAGCATGGTGAAAACACTTTGATTGCACATTTAGAGCATTTGCAAGAGCATGGAGAATTTGCTTTCATGAAGCAGGCAACAGATTATCTGGAATCAGTTGAGGCTGAATTAGATTTTGATTTGAACTTATTATTATCAAAAGTAAATAAAGAAGAAAAGATGGAATCAGGTGGATCAGCATGTGGTTGCCCAGGAGCGGCAATGCGTGATTTTAGTATCGATAAAGCTCCGACCGCAACAAATGAAGATGCCCCATCAGCATTAAGACAATGGCCAGTTCAAATGCATTTAGTTAACCCTAATGCACCATATTTTCAATATACCGATATTGTTTTAGCAGCAGATTGTGTTGCATTTTCACTAGGTGGTTTTCACCAGAAATATCTAGCCGGTAAAGGATTAGCAATTGCTTGTCCGAAATTAGATCAGGGACAGGAAATTTATATTGAAAAACTTAAACAAATGATAGATGTAGCCAAGATCAATACCTTACAGGTTATGATCATGGAGGTTCCTTGTTGTGGTGGTCTTATCCAAATGGCTAAGATGGCTGCTGATCAAGCTGAGCGAAAGATTCCTGTTAAAAGAACCATTGTAGGAATTAAAGGAGACATCATTTCTGAAGAATGGGTTTAAACAAGAACTAAAACAACCAAATCAAACAATTATGAAAAAAACATTAACTCTAAAAGGATTGATACTTATAGTAGTAGTTCTTTTTTCAAGTGAATTATTTGCTCAACTTTCTTTAACAGGAGAGTTTAGACCAAGAACCGAGTATCGTCATGGGTATAAAACCCTTTCTGCTACTGACGCTGATGCAGCATTCTTTACCTCACAAAGAACACGATTCAATGTTCATTTTAAAGGTGAAAATTTCAAAGTAGGGCTTAGCTTACAAGATGTAAGAACTTGGGGTAGTGTTAAGCAATTGAACATTAGCGATGAATATTTAGCAGTTCATGAGGCATGGGCACAATATTTCTTTACAGATGGTATTTCGATTAAAGTTGGCCGTCAAGAATTAGTTTATGATGACCATAGAATTTTTGGGAATGTTGGGTGGACTCAACAAGCAAGAAGTCATGATGTTGCAATCTTTAAATTTAGAGACGCTAATTTCAAATTAGATGCAGGTTTTGCTTATAACCAAGATAAAGAGAACTTATTTGGAACAGTTTATAACCTTAAAAACTATAAGGCATTCCAATATCTTTGGGCACATACAAACTTTGGTAAAGTTGCTGCTAGTTTTCTTGTGTTGAACAATGGGATTCAATATCAGGCAATCGGTGACCCTGCTTATCCAACAGCTTACAGTCAAACTTACGGGACCAGACTTACTTATGATGAAAAAGGATTCTCTTTTGCAGGTGCTTTTTATGGCCAAGGTGGTAAAAACGGGTCAAATAAAGATTTAAGTGCATATTATTACGCATTAGAAGCCGGTCTTGAATTAAATCATGAGTTCAAGGTAGTAGTTGGTTATGAATTCTTAAGTGGTAATGATCAGCAAGATGTAGGCGGTATGGCAGATAAATCCTTTACGCCATTATATGGAACGAATCATAAGTTCAATGGCTTCATGGATTACTTCTATGTTGGTAATAATGTTGGCGGTTTAGGGCTTAAAGACTTTTATACTACTATTAAATTCAAGAAGGATAAGTTTTCAGCAAACGGAACAGTTCATCTATTCTCTACTGTAGGTAGTCTTGAAAGTGTTAACCTAGAGAAGAGTTTAGGTACAGAATTTGATTTCACATTCGCTTATAAATTCAATAAGTATGTAACATTAAGTGCTGGTTATTCTCAAATGTTTGGCAAAGATGCATTAGAGTTCGTGAAAGGTGGCGATAGCAGCGAAACCAATAACTGGATATGGATGATGTTTACATTCAAACCAAAATTCATGTAAGAAATAAAAAGGGGCGAAAGCCCCTTTCTTTATAGATATAATTAATATTTAGTTAAAATAAATTAATAAGTAAAAAAAAGATAGAATAAGAGATGAGTATGTTTTGTTATCAATGTCAGGAGGCAGCCAAAGGGATCGGCTGTACTGTTAAGGGGGTCTGTGGTAAGACAGATGAGGTTTCAAATCTACAGGATTTATTAGTATTTGTTACCAAAGGAATTGCATACTATGCAAACAAAGCCAACGAAATGAATGTTGAAGATAAAGAAGTAAATCACTTCGTATTGGATGCATTATTTACAACCATTACTAACGCAAACTTCCACGAAGAGCAGATCAAAGAAAAGATCGCTAAAGGATTTAAAATGCGTGAGCAGATCAAGAAAGTATATATCGATGCAGGTGGAGTTCTTGAAAATGAACTTCCTGAAGCAGCGATCTGGTATTCAAATGATTTCGACAACCATATTGTTGAAGCACAAATGAAAGGTGTTCTTGCAACTGAAAATGAAGATGTAAGATCATTAAGAGAGCTTTTAACTTATGGCCTTAAAGGTCTAGCAGCTTATACTGAGCACGCTTTAAACTTAGGTTATGAAGACAATTCAATCTACGGTTTCATTTATAAAGCTTTAGCTGGAACAATCAACGATGCTTTAAGCGCTGATGACCTTGTTGCTTTAAATATGGAATGTGGACAGTTAGGTGTTACTGCAATGGCTTTACTTGATAAAGCAAACACCGAAAAATATGGTCATCCTGAATTAACGAAAGTAAATATCGGTGTTTCTGATAAACCAGGTATTCTTATTTCAGGTCATGATCTTAAAGATATGGAAGAGCTTCTTAAGCAAACTGAAGGAACTGGAGTAGATGTTTATACTCACAGTGAGATGTTACCAGCTCATTATTATCCAGCATTCAAAAAGTATGAACATTTTGTAGGTAACTATGGTAACGCATGGTGGAAACAAAAAGAAGAGTTTGAAACATTCAACGGACCAATTCTTTTCACAACAAACTGTATTGTACCTCCTACAAAAGATGCTACTTATTTCGATAAAGTATTTACAACAGGTTCGGCAGGTCTTACAGGATTTACTCATATTCCTGAAGGTGAAAACGGACAAGCAAAAGATTTCTCTGCAATTATTGAATTAGCTAAGAAATGTGAAGCTCCAACTGAGATCGAAACAGGTGAGATCATTGGTGGATTCGCACATAACCAAGTTATGCAAGTTGCTGATAAAGTTGTTGATGCTGTTAAATCAGGAGCAATCAAACAATTCTTTGTTATGGCCGGATGTGATGGTCGAATGAAAGGACGTGATTACTATACTGAGTTCGCTAAAGAACTTCCAAAAGATACTGTTATCCTAACAGCAGGTTGTGCGAAATATCGTTACAATAAACTTGAGTTAGGTGATATTGGCGGTATTCCAAGAATGTTAGATGCTGGTCAATGTAATGATTCTTACTCTTTAGCAGTAATAGCATTGAAATTGAAAGAAGTATTTGAATTAAATGATATCAATGATCTTCCTATTTCATATAACATTGCATGGTACGAGCAGAAAGCTGTTATCGTATTATTAGCATTATTACACTTAGGTGTTAAAAACATTCATTTAGGACCTTCACTTCCAGCTTTCCTTTCACCAAATGTTGCTAACGTTTTGGTTGAAACTTTTGGAATCGGCGGAATCTCTGATGTTAAGAGTGATTTAGAAATGTTCGGAGTGACAGCATAAGAAAGATCAATAATTAGGTAAATAGATTAATTCGGTAGCACGTTATTGTGCTTAGAGAGTCACTCCAAATTATTGGGGTGACTCTTTTTTATTAAAAAAGATAGCTATGAATGAATTTAAGAAAGGTGAAAAATTCAAATTCGATGCAGAAGTTGAGTATGCATCCGGATCGATCGTGAGTAAGAATGTTTTAAAAAACTCAGTAGGTAATGTTTCTTTATTCGCTTTTGATAAGAATGAAGGACTTAGTGAACATACAGCGCCATTCGATGCTATGGTACAAATTATTGATGGCCAGGCTGAAATTATTATTGATGGTAAGTCTCACTACTTAAAGTCAGGAGAGACGATCATTATGCCTGCGGATATTCCTCATGCTTTAAAGGCTATGGAGCCATTTAAAATGATATTAACCATGATCAGGGGCTAATTTTTTTGCCAATTTCCTTATCTTTATTAAGATTTAATATTAAATATATTCCTATGAGTGAACTAATAAACAACTCCGAGAAAAGAAAAGAATTATTAAAGCATATGATCCAAGAATTGCATCAAGGGAAGGCTCCTGAGGCTGTTAGAGAACAACTGATCCAGCTTATGCAAAAGGTTCCTTATGGTGAGGTTGTTGAGGTTGAACAAGAACTCATCTCAGAAGGAATTCTGGATGAAAAAGAAGTGTTGAAATTCTGTGATATGCATACTGAAGCTCTTGAAGGTCAAATAGATCAATCTAATGCCAAAGAAGTTCCGGAGAATCACCCTGTGGATGTTTTCTTAAAAGAGAATAAAGAATTGTTGAAAGTTGTTCAACTCATAAGAAATGAAATCAAATCGTTGATTGAAATCAATGCAACATCTCTGAGTGATCCATTACTAAAAATTAAAGGATGGTTCAATAATCTTATGGATGTCGATAAGCATTATAGAAGGAAAGAGAACTTACTATTCCCTTATCTGGAGAAACTTGAAATAACTGGCCCTCCTAAAGTTATGTGGGGTAAACATGATGAAACAAGAGAATTTCTGAAAGCAGCACTTGAAACACTGGAGCATAGTGGTGAAATTAGTCCGGAAGAACTACCTTCAGTTTATGAGCTTGTTTTTGAACCTGCATTAAATGCAGTAGCTGATATGACTATGAAAGAAGAGGAAATCCTTTTCCCAATGTCAATGGATAAGTTAACTGATAGTGATTGGTATGATATTCAAGAACAAACTTTGGAAATTGGTTTCTGTCTGTATGATCCTCCTGCTCAATGGGAACCAGATGGGATCAAAACTAGCTCGAAAGAGAAAGTAGAAGATCTTAATCGTATACAAATGCCTAGTGGTAGCTTTACTAAAAGTGAACTTTTGGCAATTCTAAATTCTTTACCAATCGACATGACTTTTGTTGATAAAGATGAGAAAGTGAAATATTTTTCTCAATCAAAGGAACGCATTTTCGACCGTAACAGAGCAATTCTAAATAGGGATGTAAAGCTTTGTCATCCTCCTTCAAGTGTTGGGATCGTCGAGCAAATTCTAGAGGATTTTAAATCCGGAAAAGAAACGAATGCACCTTTCTGGATCCAAATGGGCGGAAAATTCATTCATATTGAATATGTTGCTTTACATGATGAGAATGGAGAATTTTTAGGAACATTGGAGGTGTCACAGGATCTTACAGAGAAGCGAAAGCTGGAAGGGGATCAACGACTATTGAGTTATTCAAAAAATACGGAAGATGAGTAAGGAATTATTAATTAATCCAAAAACTAAAATCGGAGACCTTTTAGATCGATATCCCGAGCTGGAAGATGTGTTGATAGATCTAGTCCCAGCCTTTAAAAAACTACGCAATCCTGTTTTAAGGAAAACTATTGCAAGGGTGACTTCTTTACAACAGGCATCGGTAGTAGGTGGGATCGATCTGGATAAGTTGATAAATAAATTAAGACAAAGTGTTGGACAAGAAGAAAGGATCGATATGCACCCAACTGATATTGAACAAAAAAAACAACCAGACTGGTTTGATAAGAACAAAATAATTGAAACGTATGATGCCCGGCAAGATCTGGCTAATGGTATTCATCCTGTAGAGATCGTTCTTAAAGCAGTGAATAAAATGAATACGGGTGATATTTACGAACTTATCACTCCATTTCTCCCTGCACCATTGATCGACAAAGCTGTAGGTATGGGTTGCAAATCCTGGACTTTTAAGAAAGATTCAGAATTTCATAATTTTCTCTTAAAAGACTAAACTTTATTTATTTTTTCTGCCTACAATGAAAAAGAATCGATTTACCAAAATTCTAAAATGGATCCATAAATGGCCTGGGATTGTTGTCAGTTTGTTGCTGGTATTTTGGGCAATTTCTGGTATTGTACTAAATCATAGACAAACCTTTTCTTCCATAAATATAAATAGAAATATTTTAGCCGAAGAGTATCAATACAATAATTGGAATAATGCAGCACTTAAAGGGAATGTACAAATTGGACAAGATAGCATGCTGGTTTATGGAAATATTGGAATTTGGTTAAGTAATGATGACTTTTCTCAATTTCAAGACTTTAATAATGGCTTCCCTTCAGGTATTGATCATAGAAAAACATTCGATGTTCTTTTAACCTCAAACAACAGACTTTTTGCAGCTACCTTATTCGGACTTTATGAATACAATCTTATAGACAAAATGTGGAAGAAGCACGAGCTTGATCTACATGAATATAAGATCGTTGCCCTTGAAGAAGTTAAAGGTGAGTTGTTTGTAATGAGTCGCTCTAGTCTGATAAAAGCTGCTCTGAATGATAAAGTTCTGGAATGGGAGAATGTAGTTGTTCCGGCTTATAAAGATTATGATGGAAAGATCGGTTTATTTAGAACTCTGTGGGTTATACATAGCGGTGAAATTTATGGGAAAGTTGGGAAACTTGTCGTTGATGCTGTGGCTTTGATCTTTATCTTTTTAGTGATTTCGGGACTTATCTATTTCTTTGCTCCCGGAATTATTAAGAGAAAGAAAAGGAAAGGAAAAGATAATCAACGAATAAAGAAAATCAATAAATTCTCTATCAGCTGGCATAATAAACTTGGAGGGTATTTGATTGTTTTCTTATTGATAACTACCTGTACAGGGATGTTTTTACGTCCGCCATTATTGATAGCCATCGCAAGTGGTAGAGTCGATAAACTGCCATTCACAACTTTAGATGATCCAAATCCTTGGAATGATAGATTCAGAGATATGCTCTATGATGAAGAAGCAAATAGATTCTTTATCGGAACTGTTGATGGAATTTATCATTCGGATGATAACTTCAGTTCTGAATTAAAGATGTTTCCGGTACAAGTCCCTATCTCTGTAATGGGTATTAATGTATTAAAGAAACTCAATTCAGGTGATTATCTGGTTGGTTCTTTCTTAGGTCTCTATAGATGGCAGCCTGAACGAGGGTTGATCTGGAACCAAATTACCGGTTCCAGAGATGTTAGTTTTAATAGGAATGGTCCCCCTTTAGGAGAATTTATGAGTTCAGGTTTACTCATGAATACAAAAGGCTCTGCATATCATATTGATTATAATATCGGTTCACTGCCTATTATTGGTAATGCAATGCCACCAATGCCTACTGAGATTCTTTCAGCTGCTCCAATGTCACTTTGGAATTTTTCACTGGAAGTTCATACTGGAAGGTTCTTTAAATTTCTATTTGGAGATTTCTATATTTTGATTGTACCTTTATTAGGATTACTCACATTTTCTATACTCATAAGCGGATTTATTGTTTGGCTTAAGTTGTTGATTCGTAGGACTAAAAGAGCTAAATAATCTAGACTCAATTTAAATTAGCGGTTGCTTGATAATTAGCATATCGAATATTTTTAGATAGTTGGTTTTTTAACTACATTTGATATATGAATTACGGCACTTGAATACTTAAATAATCAAATATTCAAATACCATAATTCCTAAAAACGCGCTAAAAAAATGAGAAGACTAATTAGATTTTTAA
>PARP01000026.1 GCA_002711565.1 Bacteroidota bacterium | reverse complement strand
CTCTTCAAGATAGTTTGATAGTGATTCACTGATCATTTGATCAACGGCACCCATAACTTCAGAGTTTCCTAATTTCGTTTTTGTCTGACCTTCGAATTGAGGTTCAGCAACTTTAACTGATATAATTGCTGTTAAACCTTCGCGGAAGTCATCTCCACTAATATCAAATTTCAGCTTAGATAACATGCCTGATTTTTCGGCATAGTTTTTAAGTGTACGTGTTAAACCACGTCTGAAACCTGAAAGGTGAGTACCACCTTCATGTGTATTGATATTATTTACATATGAATGAAGATTCTCAGCAAATGAAGTATTGTACTGCATCGAAACCTCAACAGGAATGCCATTTTTCTCTCCTTCGATTGAAATTGCATCTGGCATTAGTTTCTCACGGGTTGCATCTAAATAATCAATAAAATCTGCTAATCCATTTTCAGAAAAGAAATTTTGAGATAATTGATTGCCCTCTTCATCTAACTCGCGCTCATCTAGGATTGATAAGTTGATCCCTTTATTAAGATAAGCAAGCTCACGTAGACGAGCACTTAAGATCTCATAATCATAAACAGTTTCAGTGAAAATATCATCATCCGGGATGAAAAGAGTTGAAGTGCCTGTTTCTGAAGTTTCTCCTATAACTTTTACAGGTTCTAATGGTTTTCCATAAGCATACTCTTGAAAGAAAACTTTTCCTTCACGTTTCACAGTTACCTTAACGGTTTTAGAGAGTGCATTCACACAGGATACACCAACACCGTGAAGACCACCTGATACTTTATAAGAACCTTTATCAAATTTACCACCGGCGTGAAGAACGGTCATAACCACCTCAAGAGCTGAGCGGTTTTCTTTTTCATGCATTCCGGTTGGGATACCACGACCGTCATCTGTAACGGAAATGGAATTATCTGGATGTATTATAACGTCAATTTTACTACAATAACCTGCTAAGGCTTCGTCAATGGAATTATCTACAACCTCATATACTAAATGATGCAATCCACGCTTACTGATGTCGCCAATATACATGGCAGGACGCTTACGAACGGCCTCTAAACCTTCCAGCACCTGGATATTGTCAGCACTATATTCCTGTGCTCCACTTGCCTTCATTTCTTCTTCAGTCATATTCAGTATTTTATATTATTTTTTTAGAACTTACAAATATACAATTAATATACCAAATAAAAGCCACAGAAGGGCAGTAAAATCAAGTATTTTATTAACATTTTGGGTCTGAAAAAAGAGGTCTTGAAAGCCGCGCTAAATCAGGCTTTCAGAGGGTGCATTTTTGAATGTCTAAAAAGCATAGCTCAAACCACCCAAAATTGTGATTTTTTGGTTCGGATAATTATGCCATTTTTCATAAGATGCATTCAGTAAGTTGTTACCTTTCAAGAAGAAGGAGAGATGATCTGTATGGTAATATTCCAATTCCATATTCACATCCATATACGGATCCAGTTCTCGAACTACCAACTGAGCATTATTGAACGTTCTCGCGTATGATTTACCAAACGTATTCAATTGCATCTTTAAATGAAACTTCTCAGATAATGCAAAATGTCCTGCAAGATTCAATGTGAACTCCGGACGATGCCAGGCTCTCAATTCGTTGGTCATATCATATCCAAAATAGTTCAATCCCAGGTGGATATGTGTGTTTTCTTTGGCTTCGAAACTGAATAGGGCGGAGGCTTGCAGTACATCAACTTCATCATAAAGTACATTAAACGAATTGTTAAATACAATGGATGTGTCATTTACGAACATTGCGAAATTCTCAATTGTACGTTGAGATAAACTTAAGCGCATATCTAATTTCTCAGCGAGTTTTCCCTGTAAATGACCATATACCTCAAATTTCGTATTAAAGTCTTTTAGATCTATGTTAGAATTGATATATGGGTTCATTTTTGCAAGATCTGCGAATGAGTTTCTGCCATATTCTCCCTTGATACCAACAACAGCATTCAAACCATTTGGAATGATCTCAAGTCCTGCTTCTATATTTGGATATAAGTAGTTCGTTGTGGCAGTATCACTTTTAAAGATGGTATTTAATCCAACTTTTAAATAATATTCGTTGAATTCGGCTTTTATGTAAGGATTCAGATAAGTGTAAGTGCCACTCTCATCTACATTTCCTACTTCATATTTATAATGATCGAGCTTGGCTTCGACACCCAGAAATAGTCGATTCGCATCTGTGTCCCTAATCATTTGATCAAGTTTCAGATCCACATCAAAATGAAGTTCTTTTGTGTCATTTATATCTGTGAATTGTGAAAAACCTAATCCGATCACATGGAATAATTTCGCATCATCTTTATAGTTGCTTTTTAGATTGATGTTCAATCCAAATTCCTGAAACCGTTGTTTTAGCTCATCATCTGTTAATGTATCATTTGGGAAATCCAAAGGATTGAATCCATACCGATGATTTACATTTCGCTCATAAAAGGCTCTTGCTGATAACTGATGAGTCTTAAAAATATATCGCCCAAAAGCATTTACTGCATTGCTTGAAAATGCACTTTTAGCCACATCATCTATATTTCCATCCGAAGAGAAATGCTTTAAATTCAATCCGAATGCATATTCTTTATTCGCTAAACTTCCGGCATAGAAATCCAGGAATGGAGTATTGTTATTTCCGTATCCTGCTTTTATGTAATTGCGCATTAATAAAGGCATTTGTTCTTTTCCTACCCTTGCCGGTTTTACAGGTTCGAGATCAAACCAAGATTCATAAATAAATGGTTTGAAATCATATCTCAAAACTGGTAGTTGGATTTGTTCATTCTGGATCTTTGGATAGAAATTCAGTTTTTCTGCCTTCGAAATCTTTGGTTTAAATGCACCAACGATGTTCACTTCTTCTGAATGTTGTTGAGCAAATACGCCTATACTTAGTAAAGTAGCTATAAGTAGTATATTGATCTTTTTCATGTTGCCGGATTGTTTATTGGTTTTCATTTGCCTCAATTCGTTGAAGTTTTTCAGTTGCTATTCTTCTCAGATCATCACCCTCATAATTATCGATGATACTCTGAAGAGTTTGTTTAGCCTGAAACGAGTTGTCTTGTGCTAAATAATTGTCAGCTAGCAGGATAAACCCACTTGCGAGCCAATAATCATAATACGAATATTGATCTGCTAACTCGAAAAGCAGCTTCTCACATTCTTTGTAATTTCGATCTTGGAACTCGTAGAGCGCCAGATGATATTTTGCTTCGGCGGCCTGTTCAGAATCATTTAGTTTTTCGGTAATATTGAACTCTGATTTAGCCAGATCCCTGCGATTTGTTTCATGATATGATTTAGCCAAAATGAAATGTGCTTCAGCGATCTGATCTGTAGTAACCTTTGGACTTTTTAGCAGCGCTTTAGCCGGATCAATGCTCATCCCATAATTACCGAGCTTGAAGTTACATCGCATGCTTCCAACTTGAGCTTCATGTCTGCTGTTCTCATCATCAGCAAGATCATAAAGAACAGTATAATTATTTAAAGCTGCCTGATAGTTTTTCTGATTATAATTGATTCTGGAAGCCTTTAATAATGCGGTTTCTGAATGTCGTGATACTCTTTGGCGATTTACATATTCATAAGCCTGAAGTGCTTCATCATAATTCTCTTTCCCAAATGCAATTTCACCAACATAGAAATTAGCTGAAGTCAAATAAGCACCATTCGGATAGTTTCTGATGTAGGATTTCATTGAACTTAATGCTGAATTCATATTTCCTTCCAGATATTGATTTTCAGCAGCCGAAAAGGATAAAGAATCTTGCTCATTTACAGAGATACTATTGATCCCAACGGATCTTGAGAATTGAATGAATTCATTCACTCTATTTTCACTCACATAAATGTTTTTAAGTGTTGCAAGTGCTTCTGTAGATTCTGCAGATCCCTGATAATTACGGATCACATTTTTCAATGAGTTGATCGCCTGATTATTCTGATCATTATTATAATAGATCAATCCCGATCGTAATAAAGCTTTCTTTGAGAATGGAGAACGACTTTGTTCTCTTACAAGTCTGCTGAAATATGAAAGTGCTCTGTCATCCTGATTATTGATCAAATAGGTTTGCCCTAATTCATACATTGCATCATCATAAAATGCAGATTGTCTGTTGCTTGTGATCATCTGCTCAAGCGTTACGATCTTATTACTTTGATTTCCCAAAGCACCATAAGACATTGCCTTTTGATAGATAGCATAATCTTTATTTGGCTGGTTAAATCTAATCGCACGATCGTAATGAGTTATAGCTTGTTGGTATCTTCTATTGATGAAATAGCTATCGCCAATGCGAATGTTCACGTCATTCATCAATTTCGGATTATTGTTTCTTTGATCTCTTAAGTATCCTTCAAATAATCTGATGGCATCTTGATATTCTTCTTTATTGAAATGCAAATAAGCCAGATTATATTTTGCTAATGCATAATAGGCAGAACGTTTGGCCTGACTGTTTTGTAAGAATTGATTATAATATTTTCTCGCAGCCCAGGTATTTCCCATCTTATAGAATGCCTCTGCGATCCAGTATTCCGATTCAGTTTTTATTTTCGGATCATTTCCATTCTGAATTGCCTGAGTGAAATATTGAATGGCCTCTTCATTTCTTCTGTCGTTGAATAATTCAATTGCGCTGTAGTAATAGATCTTCTGATAAGCATTTCCAAAAGCAGGATTCTTTGATTTTAGCTGTTCAATGGATGTTAAAGCCGATCTATAGTTCTTTGTATTGATAAATAACTGAACCAAATAATTATGTACTTCATCTTTTCTATTTGAACTCGGATAAGCTTTCAAATAATCATTCAATGCATTGATTGCTTCATTATAAGGATCATGGCCAAGCTCAATGCTTAGTTTCGCATAATTGAATAAGGCTTCCTCTTTAACTTCAGGATTTGAATTCAACTTTGTTGCCGATTTAAAGGCATTACTCGCATATTTCTTCTGATCAGTTTCTAAATAGCAATGACCTAAATAATAAAAGGCACTTTGAGCTAAGGCATCATCCGCACGACTGGCCATCTGGAAATACCTGATCGCCTGTTGGTATTGCTTTGTATTATAGTAGCAGATCCCCATATGATAGTTGAATGCATCATCTGCTCTGTTGCGTTTTGTACGCTCATAAGTTTGGTAATAGTTTAGAGCATTCACATAATCTTCATTCTGGAAATATACTGCACCTAAGATTTTTGCAATTTCGGCTTGTTGTTGTGGATTTGATGTTTCATAAAGTGTAGGTCCTTCATCCATGATCTTATTAAAATCTTTCTGATAATAATAGATCTGGATCAGATAGTAAGGAACGATCTTGCTGTATTGAGGATCACTTTTTAATCCTTCCAAAACAGGTAAAGCAAGATCAAATTTTTTCTCCAGGAAATTCAAATGCGCCAGATAGTATTTTGATGCAGGAGCATATTGTGAATCCGTATTTACAACAGCTTGAAATCCTTTGCGCGCATTTTCAATATTCTTTTGATTTAGAAAACAATATGCAATTTTAAAATTGTATTCTTGTTTTTCTTTTTCATTTAGATCATAATGATCAACCTGAATGAGTGAATTCAATGCTTTTCGATAACTTCTCTTATTGAAATATAATCGCCCTAATTGAAACTGAATGCGCTTGGATTTAGCACTTTCAGGATATTCTTTCAAGAAATTAGTGAGTTTGAATTCTGCGTTATTTTGTTCTAAATAATAGGCACAAAGCGCATCATAATATGCGGCATTGGCTTTATAAGTGGTTTGATCAGATTGCAGGATCTTGTCGAAGACCGATTGTGCAGCCACATATTTTTTTTGTTTGAAAAGATCCAATGCAGTTTCATAAGAGTTATCTGATTGAATATTATTTGCATTGTTTTGAGCCTGAAGTGAACTGTAGATTCCAAGAAATAACAGGAGGCAGATTGGGAGAAATACTCGCTTGATCATAATTGAATTTTAAAGGGCTAAAATTATGTAATCAAAATTGCTGTGCATAGCGCAGCACAACGACTTTTCAACATATAACGGTGAAAAAAGTGGAATATTTCTCTTTAAGGAAATTTTAACTTTTAATGTACAGGATCAACACTCTGCTTAGATTGTTGAATACACCAATATTTCAGATTAAAGGATTTTAACTGCATAGTATTTCCTGCAGTATGCATTACTGCACCAAGCAATACGGCTCCTGTTGCATAACCAGCAAACATTCCTGCATTATCATTTCCTGACCAGCTTAACATACCAATGAAAGAAGCACCAGCAGTTGCATATGCTACGATCCCAATCCCACTAATGATAGCCCCAGGTAGTGCTGATCGCTTAGCCCTGAAAGTTTTGATCTTCTTTATGGAGTAAATGGAAAAACTATCGATTTGTCCTTTTTTTTCAATGAAGACCTTGGAATCTTCAATCTTTATGAACCTACCTTTAAGCTTGTGTTTATGCTCACCCTGGATGAGAAAGAGTTTGATCTTTTCGCCTGATTTTATTTCAATTGTTTTCGAATTGAAATTGTTTATTAATACTAGCGAGCTTTCATCATATTGCGATTGATTCTCTTGTTGGGCTTTTATCTCAACACTAAGATTGACAAAAATGAATAATAGAGTAATCGTCAATAACTTTAGTCTCATAAGCCAAACTTTGTAAGGAAAGCGATCAAAGCTATTATTGCAATCAGAAAAACAAATGCTTTCCGATTTCCAAAGTTGATCGTCCAGCCCATGGCAGGAACTCGTTTTGGAACATGTAATCGCGAATCTTTTGGGTTGTAATAAAATACACCAAACTTCCAATTGTTTGGATCATTCCATTCGGAATCCATTCTTGTGTTATTCATAGTATCAAATGGGGAGAAATGAATAAGCAATTTATGAAAAAAAATGGTTAAATGGTTAAACGGTAAAACGGTGAAACGGTGAAACGGTGAATTAGTTTATTGTAATCTGTAATCTGTAATCTGTAATTCGTAATCCGTAAACTATTGCTCCTTTATCCACTCCATCACAGGATCTTTGAAATTCAGCAGATCAGCAGATGTTAGTTTGATATCTACATCAGGATACATTGAGTCTGTATCATTGGATGTAATACTCCAGAATCGAGTAGAATAGTATAATTTGATCTTTGAATTAGGTAGCTCGATTGATCTGATATCCCCATAATGATTAGGTCTTCCACCGGTAGCTTCACCAATAAAGACCGGATTGATCTTTTGCTTCAATTCATACGCATTAAGAATTCCCGATGAATAGGTTTTCTGTCCGATAATAATATAAATTGAAGAAGCATCCAGTCGTCCGTTTTCTTCCAAAACATCCAATCGGGTTATTAAGGGCTTGAGAATCCCCGAGTTTCCACCGGTATTCATTCGTATGTCAAGTACAACTTTTGTAATATTTTGTTTGGCTAAAAGGATACTGTTCAAGTTATCCACGAAATTACCCATACTCAGATCATTCCTGGACTTGCATTTATTGTATTGAATATATAACAGATCGTTTAGTTCTTCATGCCAATAGTAATCTGAAGAATTGCTGAGGTAGAGTGGAGTTTCCTGATTTGTGTATATTGATGTGAAATTCGCATTTCCATCTGAAAGTGTAATGCTAGAACCATTTTCAAAAGTGAATATGCCTGAATTATCTGATTGAGTAAAGCCAAAGTGTTTATGATATTCAGGAATTAACACTTGGGTGGTAAATCGATATCTGAACCAGGCTTCATTTTCGGCTGTCACTACCGTTCTGAAACTATCAATTACCGTTTGAATAGATACATTGTTGATCTTCGTAAGCTTTTGTCCTAGGGCACTTTCATGCTCATCAGCAATATGAGTCACAAATAAACCATCATCAACCCATTCAAATCGAATCGGTAAATAAGAAAACGAATTGTTATTTGCTAAAACTGTATGAGAATCACCAATTTTTGTCAATATTTTCTGTAAACCAATGATGATATCGTCAGCACTATGTGAATCAGTCATTTCGTACAACTTATTTATTCGCGCATCAAACTCACTACTACTAATTTTTGAAAATAAATTTGGATGCAATTGCTTTAAATTGTGTGAGAAATAAGTAATATCCTCATCCCAAGCATTTTTAGTTGGCGGCTCAGGAACAATAGGTTCATCTTTAGAGCATGAAATTAATGTGATGATTAAGATGATGAACCAATATTTATATGTTTTCATAGGTTGACTTTTTGAATAGAGCATTAAAAACCTAATGGCCCTATGCAATGTTAACTATTATTCATTGAATTGGATGTGGATTGTTCGTTTTATTGCTTAAAGTCAATTCCTTCGCCCCTTGGGCTCAGGAACCATAGTTTTACACACATCAGTAATTGGATGTTTATAAAACCGTAGTTTAAAATAATAGGATGACATTCACTCGGAATTCGTGAAGCCACCCTAATAAAAAGCTTTCATACGTATAAGCGGGATCCTGTAATCCGATTGCTCGGACCTCTATCATTTCTCTAGACTTAAGGTCACCCTTAAGCTCAAACAACCTACCCTTTCCGGATAATTTTGGCTGAGCAAGCCTTCAACCACCTAAACGGCGATCACCGGAGTTTATTTGGTCTTTCAGTCCATAAGGTTTACCCATCCCAACTGTCGCCAATTGGCATCGTGAGCTCTTACCTCACGTTTTCACCCTTGCCCTCCTTCGCTAAAGCTACGGAGGGCGGTTATTTTCTGCGGCACTTTCTGTCTCCGCCAGCTGACGGATCCTTCCTGTTAGGAAGTATGGTGCTCGATACTGCCCCGACTTTCCTCTCTCCGCCAGCTGGCGGACAGCGATAGAGCCGAATAAAAGCTGCTGCAAAGTTAATCATATTTAAATATCTGCATTGGAATAGATTTTATACTTTTGTACACATGATAAACACGATCTTATTAGGAATTATGGGTGGTCCTGAAATCATCATCATTGCAGTTTTAATTCTATTGCTATTTGGTGGAAAACGAATTCCGGAAATGATGCGCGGACTTGGAAAGGGTATCAAGGACATGAAAAAGACGACCACAGATAATGATCTAATAAAAGATATCAAGGATATTTCCTCAGAAATAAAAGATGTTAGCTCCGGAGTTAATGATCTGACAAATCCCGGAAATATTTTAAAGAAAAAGAAATAAGATTCAGTGAAAGATCTAAGTGTAGGTAACGAAAGAAGTCTCATCTTCAAATTCGCTGTTCCCATGTTGCTCGGAAATGTATTCCAACAGCTTTATAATGTGGTCGACAGTATTGTTGTTGGGAACTATATTGGAAAGGAAGCTCTGGCAGCTGTCGGTGCATCTTTCCCGATCATATTTGCACTTATTTCCTTGATCATTGGTGTTGCTACAGGCTCAACCATCATCATTGCCCAATATTTTGGTGCAAAGGATATGGAAAAGGTTAAACGTGCTATCGATACACTTTACATCTTTCTTTTCTTTGCTTCTATTCTTGTAAGTGCTTTAGGTATTTATTTTGCTGAAGATATTTTCCGCTTGATCAAATTGCCTGAAGACGCCATGCCGAATGCCGTGAAATATCTTCAAATTTATATGTCGGGATTGATCGTTTTCTTCGGATTTAACGGTATTAGTGCAATTCTTAGAGGTCTTGGAGATTCGAAAACTCCACTGGTTTTCATGATCTTGTCAACCATTATTAATATTGGTCTAGATTTATTATTCGTGATCGGGTTCGGTTGGGGAATTTCCGGTGTTGCAATTGCCACCATTATTGCTCAAGGTGGTGCATTCCTAACAGGTATTATCTATCTGAACAGAAATCATGATGTGATCAATTTGAGTTGGAGAAAGATCATCTTCGATCGTGCGATCTTTAAGAAAAGTATTGGAATCGGATTACCGATCGGATTACAACAGGTTATTGTTGCATTAAGTATGATGGTGATGTATTGGCTTGTAAATCCTTTTTGAACAAGCACTACAGCTGCCTATTCAATTGTATTCAGAATTGATGCTTTTGCTTCACTACCTGCGATGAACTTTGCTGCAGCTCTCGCGACATTTGTCGGACAGAATTTAGGAGCTGGTAAGCCCGATCGGGTTCGTCGTGGTCTGAAAGCCACGGTTGGGATGACTGCCATTATTGCTGTTACGGTTAGTATAATCTCTATTAGCTTAGCTCCGCACTTAGTTGGATTATTCACTTCTGATGCTGAAGTGATCAAGATCGGAGTTGAATACCTCAGAATTGTTGGATTTTTCTATATCACATTCACAACCATGTTTGTGATCGGTAGTGTGATGCGTGGTGCCGGAGATACCATTGTACCAATGATCATAACCTTTGTAGCACTTTGGGTCGTTCGTGTCCCATTGTGTTATTATCTGTCTCAAAAAATGGGTTATGTTGGGATTTGGTATGGTATCCCGATCGCATGGATCTTTGGTATGACATTTATTTACCTGTATTATCTAACAGGTCGTTGGAAATCGAAAGCTGTTGTTAGAGCATAATTCGCGAATTTCCAGTAATTTTGCATTGTTTTTAAGAATTCCTTAAGTATTAGCTATGAAATTTCAAGTAGGATCAAAAGTTAAATTTTTGAATGAAGAAGGTGGAGGGGTAGTTACTGAAATTATTTCTACCACAATGGTTAAAGTAATGACCGAAGATGGTTTTGCATTACCAACAATGAATAATGAGTTGGTATTGATCGAAGAACCAAAAACACATAGCGAAGGTATGTTCACTGAGGAGTTCAATGTAAATGTTGAATATGAACCTCAAATTCCACAAGCATCATCCAACAAAAACATCAAACATGCGAAAGAAGCTGCAGGTGTTTATCTTGCTATTGTTCCTCATGATCAAAAATGGTTGATCACCGGAATGGCAGATCTTTATCTGATCAATCATACTTCTTATGATATTCTATATTCAATTTTATTAAAGAATGAGAATGGATATAGCGGATATGATTTCAGTTCTGTAGAGCCGCAAACCGCAATGTTGCTGGATTCTGTAGAGCGCGAAGATCTTGATTTCTGGAAAGAGGGTATCGTTCAGATCATTTATCAGGAAGATCAAATGCAAAATGTTTTACTTCCGGCACATTCTAATTTTAAGCTGAAATCAGCAAGGTTGAATAATGAAAATTCATATCAAGCCAATGGTTTGGTAGATGGTAAAGCAATGGTGATTTCATTGAATGAGATCTTTCATCAGGAAAAGGTAAGGTCTTATGTTGAAGAAAAGCAGGAAGTAAAGAAGACTGAGGCAAAAGTTAAAAAGGAAGAAGCTATTATCGATCGTCACATGATCCTTCCGAAAGTTGCTGAGGTAGATCTTCATATCGCTGAGATCGTAGATAATATCAGTGGAATGGAAAGTCGTGATATGTTGGCAATTCAGAAACGTTACTTCAAAGAGTGTTTAGAATCTGCCATTGCTAATGATTATCAGAAAGTTACCTTTATTCACGGTGTTGGAAATGGAATCCTAAAAAATGCGATCGTTCAAACTCTAAAGGAGTATGAGAATACAGATAATCATGCTGCATCCATTGCGAAATATGGTGTAGGAGCAATTGATGTATTGATAAAGCCTTGGGAATAATCAATTCCCACTTTTCATTTTTATTATTGTAGAGACTACGATCAGTAGTCCGGTGAATGCATTCAGAATAATCACAACTCTCTTGAATTGTTGCTGATTGAAATTCTTTTGGATCTTAGAGCCCCAACCAGAACCAATGATCAATAGTGGTAAAGAAAATAGAGCCAATTTCATGGAATCCGGATTTAAATATCCTTTTACATAAAAGGCAACAGAGCTGAATAGACAAGCAAATACATTGAACCAGGAAAATAATCCTCGAAATACTTCTTTATTATATCCTTTTCTCAACATGGCGATCACTAAAGGTGGTCCACTTAATGAAACACTACTGGTAAGAATTCCACTTACAAATCCAGCAAAAACGATAGGTAGTTTTAAGCGTTTTTTGGCAAGCTTAACACCTTTCAACATTTTTAATGAAAAAATTAGAATGATGGCTCCAATGATAAGTTTCAAGGTTTCCTGATCTAGATATTCCAAGGCATATACTCCTAGTGGAATTCCCCCTAAACTTGCAATAAACATTGGTACAATATAATACCACTTGATCTTTTCCTGAAGTTTGAAAAGGATATATAAGCTTGTTATTAAATTGAATAACACCATTGCCGGCACAAGCATATCCAGAGGATAGATCAATGACAATAATGGAACAGCCAATAAAGCAAAACCAAATCCAGTGATGCCTTTTACAACTGAAGATGCAAAGGTGATGAGTCCGGAAAGGACAAGCAAATATACCTGAAGTTCGAACATTGAATGCTTTTTGTTCAAAGTTATGAAGGAAGCTGCTTTCCCTGACAATGCATATTCCTAAAGTCGCCGAATCCAGCTTTTATTTCGACCAACTCTAAATTACTGACAGCTAAGCATTTTAAAGCGATAAAATTTATATTTTTAGTTGCTGTTAGTTAAAAATGAAATGGAAAGACGTAACTTTTTGAAAATAGGTGCAATTGCTTCCGGAGGAATGGTCTTCGGAGCGGGTTTTGTAAGAAAACTTATGGCATCTGATTCCGTGAAATCCATTGCAGAAGCTTTTTCAGGTGAAGAAAAAATGGTCAGAGTAGGTTGTCCTTCTCATAATTGTGGTGGCCGTTGTCTGTTAAAAGTGTATGTGAAAGAAGGAATGATCACAAAGATTGAAACTGATGATCGTCCAAGCGATACCGTTGCAGATCCTCAATTGAGAGCTTGCTTCCGTGGTAGATCTTATCGCCATCGTCAACATCATCAGGATCGCTTAAAGTATCCAATGAAACGAGTTGGTGAGCGTGGCTCAGGACAATGGGAACGTATCAGCTGGGATGAAGCTACAGATATGATGGCTTCTCAGATCAACAGGATTAAAGAATCATACGGAAACACTTCAATATATATTCCTTACGGTACGGGTGGTTATAACCAGACTTGTGGAAAATGGCCGGCCGACAGACTAATGCATATGTACGGTGGGGCACTAGGATATTATAATTCCTATTCCTGGGCTTGTATTTCGAGAGCAACTTCTACCGTTTATGGAACTGGCGTAACCGGAAACCAAAGACAAGATTGGTTAAACTCTAATTACATCATCATGTGGGGTTGGAATCCATGCGAAATGCGTGATGGAACCAATTCCGAATTCTTCGTAAAAGAAGCCAGAAAAAGAGGGGCAAAAGTAATTTGTATCGATCCTCGTATGACCATGAGTGCTGTTGCTTTAGCTGATGAATGGATCGCGATTCGCCCGGGAACAGATGTTGCTCTGATGAGTGCTATGGCTTATGTGATGATCACTGAAAATATTTACGATAAAGACTTTGTAGATACGCATTGCAGTGGTTTTGATGAAAACCAAATGCCTGAGGAATATAAGAACGAAGAAACATATAAAGATTATATTCTTGGAACGAAAGATAGTGAACCTAAATCTCCCGAATGGGCAGAAAAGATCACATCAGTACCTAAAGAAACGGTAATAAAGATTGCCAGAGAATATGCAACTGCAAAAGCTGCTGTTCTCTATCAAGGGTATGGAATGCAACGCCGTGCTTATGGCGAACAAGTAGTACGTGCTGGTTGTGTTTTAGCAGCAATGACCGGAAATGTTGGGAACCATGGTGGTTGGGCCAGTGGAATTGCGAATCAGGAAGGTGGAAGACCTTTTTGGAACTTATTCCCAACTCTAAGAAATCCAGTTAGTGCCAGAATTCCATCATTCTTATGGTCAGAAGCAGTGATCAGAGGTGATGAGTTAACCGATAAAGAAGGATTGGTTGGAATTGATAAGCTTCCTCACGGTATAAAAATGATCTGGGCGGTTGCTTCAAATGCCATTGTAAACCAACATGGAAACATCAACAAAACAATAGAGTTAATAAAGGATACTTCAAAACTAGAGTTTTATGTTGTACAAGATAACTTTATGTCGGTAAGTGCACAGTTTGCAGATCTTGTACTTCCTGCTTGTACTCAGTTTGAGACCTGGGGTTTTGAAGATGGTTGGAAATATGGTGAAGAATTCATTCTTCAACCTCAAATCCTTCCAACACCTTGGGAAACAAAGAGCGATTATGCAATTTGCGCTGCAATTTCTGAGAAGCTTGGCATTCATGAAGAATATACTGAAGGGCGAGATGAGAAAGAATGGATCAGACATCTAATGGATGTTTATCGTGAACGTAGATTCCCTGAACTACCTTCATTAGATGAGTTTGAAGATAAGAATTTAGGAGTTTATTCTCGTCCGGTTACAGA
The DNA here is from genome assembly GCA_002711565.1 of Bacteroidota bacterium. Lineage (GTDB taxonomy): Bacteria > Bacteroidota > Bacteroidia > Bacteroidales. The sequence continues at coordinate 1,752 of PARP01000026.1, read as the reverse complement.
TCCAAAAGTTGCACTCGTCGACTTTAGAAAAGATCCTGAAAAGAATCCACTTAAAACAGCTTCAGGAAAGATTGAGATCTTTGGAACTGAACTCAGAGAGGTAAATCTACCGCTTGATGTACCGCCTGTACCAAAATATATTCAGGAATGGGAAAGTCCATTCGGAAAAGAAAGTCAGGAGTTTCCATTGCAAGTGATCGGAGCTCATTATGTGCCACGTGTACACTCAACCCTAGCAAATTGCGATTGGAACGAAGAAGCTTTTCCTCAGCGTGTTTTCATCAACCCTATTGATGCTGAAAAACGCGGATTGAAGAATGGCGACAAAGTGAAAGTATTTAATGAAAGAGGAACAGTAATTCTGCCTTGTCGAATTACGAAAAAGATCTTGCCGGGCGTTGTGAACATTCCGCAAGGTGCATGGTGGAAGCCTGATGCACAAGGAAATGATATAGGTGGTTCGGTAAATACCCTGACCTCAGAAAAATGGACTCCATTTGCATTTGGAAATGCACAGCATACCATTATGGCAGAAGTAAAACCCTATAAAAATTAACAGCTATGAAGAGACTTGCTTTTTATTTCGATTCGAGTGCTTGTTCTGGCTGTAAAACCTGTCAGATGGCCTGTAAAGACAAAAATGATCTTCCCGTAGGTCAATTGTGGAGACGTGTTTATGAGATCACCGGAGGAGATTGGAAAGAGGAGGCAGGCGTTTGGAAAAATGATGTTTTTGCATATAATCTTTCCATGTCCTGTAATCATTGTGAAAATCCTGTTTGTGTAAATAATTGTCCTTCTAATGCTCTCCAGAAAAGAGAGGATGGAATCGTTTTCATCGATCAGGAAACTTGTATTGGATGTAAGTATTGTGAAATGGTATGCCCTTATGGAGCACCGCAATATGATCATCAAAAGAAATTGATGGGGAAATGTGATCTGTGTAAAGATTATATCGACCAAGGTTTGAACCCAAGTTGTGTGGATGCATGCCCTATGAGAACCCTCGACTTCGGAGAATATGATGAATTGGTTGCAAAATATGGTTATTCAACGCATATTTATCCTTTACCGGAAGACAATTATACTCAACCATCTATATGCATAAATGCGCACCCTAATGCATTTAATGGAACACCAAACGTAACTAACATAGAGGAGGTTAAAAATGAATAATCAGGACTGGTCTCTAGTTTTCTTTACTACATTATCACAGCTAAGCGTTGGAATTGTTTTGTGCTTTTCCATTTTGTACTATTATCAATCTGACCTGAATCTGGTTTTTGCAAAAGGTTTTAGCTTGAAAAATCCATTATTGCTGGCTTTGATTTTCATAAGTTTAGCAGCAATACTTTCATTATCCCATCTTGGACAACCTTTGCGAGCATTCAATTCTTTGAGCAATCTAAAAGGATCCTGGATGAGTCGGGAGATTCTCGGACTTGGGATCTATGTATTTTTATTGTTGTTAGCTTTTATATTGAATTGGCAAACTGAAGCTGCAAACCCCCTAAAAATCTTAATACCAATAATAGCACTTTCCGGACTTTGTTTCATCTGGTTCATGGTGAGGATCTATACGATCCCAACAATACCAAGTTGGAGTCATTGGAATACACCTGTAAGCTTTGTTTCAACAATGATCATACTTGGCTTCATTGCAATTTTAATTTTGAAATTCTATGGCTTTATTCAGTTTGAAAATTATATGATCAATAGGTTGATTATGACCATTTTGATGGTGTTGTTTGT
>PARP01000025.1 GCA_002711565.1 Bacteroidota bacterium | reverse complement strand
TGAATTTGATTAGTTTCACGTCAAAAGTTTTTCTATAAGATATCAAATCTTTTTATCTGGCATAATTACGGACTAGCAAAAATGTTTTAATGCGACAACGATTCCGAAATCATTAAGAATAATAGGAATTAAATTATGAGCAATATTTTTTGACTCTTTAATCGCTGCATCTAGTTGTTGTTGAATGGTGTCTATTTTACGAATAACAGATTGATCTAGTTCCTTATTCTCAGATAAACACTCTTCAATTGAGTAAGAAATTGCAGTTAAACTTTGTCCTAATCCATCATGAATATCAGTTGCAATTCGCTGACGTTCTGATTCTTGTGCCTCATTAATTGCTAAAAGTCTTTCCTTTTGAGTATTTTGAATTATTCTTTCATTGTGCTTTTGAGTTGTAAGATCGTGAATTACAAGGATATACGCCTCAGTAAATTCTTGGGGTGTTTTAAGTCTGGCAGCAGAAATCTGAACGGGAATTGGTAATCCTGATTTTGCACTTAAATCATATTCTTGGATGAAAGATTTACTTCTTTTTAGATCTTTTAACTGTGGAGCTTTTTTATACCTAGTATCAAAAAGCAATAAATAATTTTTGCCAATCAGCTCATCTCTTGTATAGTCTAAGAGATATATAGTAGCGTTATTTATAGATTTGATATTACCTTCTTTGTCCAGAACTATTAGTGGATCTCTCATGCTTTTTATAATACCATCATAATAATTCCTTGAAATGGTAGTATTATTAAGCTTTTCCATCATTGCATTAAAGTTTGATGCAAGTTTTTTAAACTCATCATCTCGCTTAAGCTGAAATTTTAAATTCATATTACCTTCACCAATATCATGCGTTACTTGCATTAAGTTTGTGATTGGTTCAGTTATATTCTTAATGAGATTAAAACCGCCCAATATCACTATTATGAGGATGATAATAACAAGCCCTATCATTGTTGCAATACTATGATTTATAGCCCTTTTATTGATTATAACATATTCCTCTATCTCATCATTTGTCTCAATTTGAAGTTTGTTTAAGCTATGAACTGTTAATTGGATTTTATGTACAAGATCTGAATAGATTTGTTCGAATTCGTCTAAATTCTTGAATTTATTAGTCAGTAAATAGTTGCCATGAGCTCGTATTACATTTACTTCTTTTTTAAATGTCAAAAGTTCCTCTACATTGTGCTTCTTAGTAATAACATTCTCACATTTAGCTAATTTTTCTTCAACAACATTTAAGCGGTGATCAAAAATTTGTGGAGCACGACCATCTCCATTTATGGTATAAATGTTAATTGTATTTAAAGTTCTTTCCAGCGCAATTTCAAATTCTTGAATAGCTTCTAATTCATTATACTCTACAACTAACTTATTTGATGTGCTTTTTAATAAAAAAATGCAAACTTGTCCTGTAATTGCTAGTAGTACAATTAGCAGGAAAACAACCAGTCCGTTTAAGGCTAGTTTTTTCTTTAATGAATGTTTCATTTTAAAGTTTTGTTAAACTACTTCAGGTGGAAAAAATCTTTAAGTGTGGTTACTTTAGCATAACTTCTCAATGTAGCCAATGTTGAATAATGCACATCCATGGCTTTTACCGTATTATCCCCATACTTTAAATCACGTGTGGTACATGCATCTTCAATAACGGTGGTATTATATCCCAGATCTGCTGCAGCTCTGGTGGCAGCCTCAATGCACATATGTGTTTGCATTCCAACAATTACCAATTCTGTAATTCCATGCTCTTGCAAATACTCCTGTAAATCTGTGTCTCTGAAACTATTTACCTGATTTTTGCTGATCACTTTTTCACCTTCGATAGGTGCAACCACTGCATGGATCTCTCCTCCCGGTTCAAAATTATGTCTGATATGAACTACCAGATCTCCAACTTCTCGAAAATGTTCAAGAACAAGCTTCGCATTTTCGCCAGCTTTCTCAGGTTGATAAAGTTCAGCTTTGCCGCCCGGATAATAGAAATTCTGAATGTCAACAATTAGTAATGCCCTCTTTTTATCTTGTGCATGAACAGCTACAGAGCAAACTAGTAAAATTAGTATGATTAGTTTTTTCATTGTCTTAGGTTTGCAACTAAGTTAATGAAAATAAAAGCAAACGTAAATGAAACAGGTTTTTTAACGTTTTTTTGACATATAGAAAGTAATTGTCCCACCTGCCATTAGCTCATCATGCTTAAGATAATTCCTGTTGATCTTCTTACCATTGATCTCGATCTTCTTCACATAAACATTTTTCTCAGATTGATCTTTTGCAATGATCTTTAATGTTTTACCATTTTCCAGATTGATGATTGCTTCTTTCACCAATGGACTGCCAATTGCATATTCATCGGAACCAGGACAAACAGGATAGAAACCTAATGATGAGAAAATATACCATGCCGACATCTGTCCGGCATCATCATTACCACATAATCCATCAATATCATTCGAATACATCGTACGCATGATCATTCTAACTCTTTCCTGAGTTTTCCAGTCATCGCCGGTCCAGTTGTATAAGTAAGGAATATGATGTCCAGGCTCATTACCATGTACGTAATTTCCGATAATTCCATCTCTGGTAATGTCTTCTGTTTCAGCAATGTGATGATCATCGATTTCCATGGTGAATAATTGATCCAGATGCTTGCTGAATTTCTTTTTTCCACCCATCATTTCAACCATTGTAGCAACATCATGCGGCACATATAAACCATAATTCCATGCATTCCCTTCAATAAAACCTTGTCCATGTGTGCTCATGGTGTCGAACTCTTCTCTCCATGAACCATCACTTAGTTTTGGCTGCATGAATCCACTTTCAGCATTATAAACTTTCTTAAAATAAGTTGAACGTTTTAAATATTCATTTGCAATATCTGTATCACCTAAATATGTAGCAAGATTATAAATAGTCCAGTCATCATAAGCATATTCCAATGTTTTAGATACACTTGAAGAATTCTTATCCTCTGGAACATATCCGAGATCCATATAATACTTCAATCCGTCAAAATATCCTTGTTTGGATGTTTGAACACAGGCTGCTAGTGCGGCGTTCTTATCACCTTCATAAGTTCCTTTTACAATTGCATCAGCAATAACCGGAACACTATGGTAACCTATCATACACCAATTCTCATTTGCATAATGCGACCAGATCGGAAGCATTTTATGAACACTCTGATCATAATGCGCCATCATGGATTCGATCATATCCGAATTACGCTTCTGCTGAATTAAATTGAATAATGGATGAAGCGCTCTGTAGGTATCCCAAAGTGAAAAGATCGTATAATTTGTGAAGTCTTTTGCTTTATGAATGTTCTGATCCAATCCTTTGTATGATCCATCTACATCCATGTAGGTGATTGGCCCTAAGAAGCTATGATACATTGCAGTGTAGAAAGTTTCTTTATCAGCTTTGGTCAAAGTTTCAACCTCAATTCTGCTAAGTTCCTCATTCCATAATTTCTGACCATCCATTTTCACTTTATCAAAGTTCCAGTGTGGTATTTCAGCATTCATATTCAGCAATGCATTTCTTGTTGAGGTAGGAGAGAGGGCGAATTTGATCTTCAATTTTTCACCTTCTTTCATGTCGAAGTTGAAATATGCACGAATCAATTTCCCAGCCATTTCAGGGAAGTTTTTCGTCTCATCGAATTTTCTCCAAAAGCCTTTGTATATAGACTTGTCATACTTTTTATGACCGTAAGATTTGATCGGTTTTGAGAACTTCATCGCAAAATAAACAGTACGAGTTCTAGCCCAACCATTGGTTTGGCGATAACCCACAACAGTTGAATCATTTTCAATTCTAATGAAGGTCCAAACATTCTTTTCCTTATGATTATATATATTGGAAATACAATCCAAAATTACATGAGTTTCATCATTACTATTAAATGTATATTGATGGAAACCAACACGATTAGAGGTCGTTAGTTGTGCTTTAATATTGTAATCCAACAGATCAACTTCATAATAATTTGGTTCTGCGAATTCCTGATCATGCGAATATCTTGAACGATAACCGCTTTCAGGCTTGTCAGCCGTTCCCGGATTTAATTTAAGATCTCCAATTGTCGGAATGATAAGAAAATCACCTAAATCAGAATGACCTGTTCCTGAAAAATGAGTGTGGCTGAATCCAGTGATCGTTTGATCTTCATATTGATAACCTGCACAATAACGATAAACCGGTTTATTGTATCTGCCTTCGTGTTCATACCAAACAGAATCCGTTTCCGGACTCAATTGCACCATTCCGAATGGAACAGTAGCTCCGGGATAGGTATGGCCCATATTCTTAGTCCCGATGAATGGGTTCACATATTGATTGAAATCTTTAGATTGTGCAAATGCAGTGAAACTCACGAGTGTGAGTACACAAATGATCAGGTTTCGCATGATAATTATTTGTCTAATTGATTGATAGCATAAGTATAAGCTCCAAATGAGGTCGCTTGATTCGTACCCATTTTTGAGAAGCAAACACCAATTCTTTGCTGACAGTCGACTGTCATCGTTTTCTCGGTTCCCGGAATCTTAATTTCTTTAGTTTCTCCTTTGAGGAATTGCTTCAGTTCTGCTGCATCTTCCAGATCGTATACTTTTTGATGAATACGTGGAAATGATGAATTATCAAGACTTTGGATATCGGAATTCAATACATTCATAACCGAAGGCATGAATATATCTTTAGCACCGCTTAAACCTCCTCCCATAACTACAATTCCGTCGATAAGTGTTGCAACATTAGCAATTGCTTCACCAAGTGCAGCTCCAAAGATCTCATAGGATTCAAGAGCAGCTTCCTGGTCACCTTCACGTTCACCTTTCGCAATTTCATAAATACACTTTGGTGTTAAATCCTCTTCGTCAGATTGTGCTAATCGCTTGTATTCTCTAAGGATCGCACGAATACTGATACTCGATTCCATATTGCTTTTGGTCTTGTAGTTTCTTACAAGCCAGATCTCTGCTCCGCAGGAATTATCACCTAAGAAAAGATCTCCGTTTCTTACGATCCCTGCTCCAAAACCGGTTCCTAATGTAAGACCAAGAAGGTTATTGAAACGTTTTGGTGAATTAGCATCTTCAAGCTTTTGATTGATTTCCGGTAAAACACCCATAATGGCTTCACCATAAGTGAATAAGTCAGCATCATTATTGATATAAACAGGAATTTTAAAATGCTCTTCCAATAGCGGTCCAATAGGCACTCCACCTGCATAAGCCGGTAAGTTTCCAACATTATAAGTAATCCCATTTGGGTAATCTGCAGGGCCGGGAAAAGCAAAGCTGATGGCTAAAGGTTTCTCCTTTAATTGATCAATTAAGTGCTGAAATCCACTTAATAAGGTTTCGATAGATTTTTGCTGGTTATTAGCATAAGCCGGAAGACTTATCGGATCACAAACTTCTTCTCCGTTCTTTAATGCGGAGAAAGCAAAATTCGTTCCCCCTGCATCCAATGTTAAGATAATTCGCTGGTCTTTCATCGCGTTATTTATCTGCTTTTAATGAAACAAATAGTAAATACATCAAACAGGCAAAGGGCACGACAAAACTAAGTAATATTCCCGAAAGATCGGCAACAAAACCTGCGATCGGAGGAATGAATGCTCCACCTACAATTGCGGTTACCATTAAGCCTGAGAGTTCACTTGAACGTTCAGGATATTTATCGATCGTAATGCTGAATATCAATGGGAAAATGTTAGCAAACCCTAATCCTACAAGTACGATCCCTGCAAATGCAAGGGTCTTAATTCCAAGGAGTAATAAGGTTAATCCTATGATGGAAAATATGATTGTAAGTTTCAGAAAAATAGAAGCTTTTACCTTCTTCAATACAAAAGAACCAAATAACCTACCTAAGAAAATTGGAAGGAAGAATAATGACCATGAGATCCATAATCCGAATTCATTGAAACCAAAAAATTCTTTCATCAGGATAGGTACTTGCGAACTCATGGTTACTTCGGCACCTACATAAATGAAGATACCAACTACCATCATGGCAATATATCTATTACCTAAAAGTTTAAGACAACTACCAAGACTTACAACATTGCTGGTATCTATTGCTTCTTCTTTGATCGGTGTGAAATACAACCAAATCAGAGTTATCAATATCAATCCTGCGAAAACAGGGAATAAAATACTCCAGTCCATTCCAAGCCAGATCAGAACTGCCGGAGGTAATAAGAAACCTAAAGAAGAACCAATCGCTTTGATTGATTGTCCTAATGAAAGATTGCTAGAAAAATTCCCATCATCAGAAACATCCCGCATAATCGGATTCCCAGCTACCTGTAATAATGTTGCTCCGGTTCCTAAAAGTAGGATCGCAAACAGTATGATGTAGAATACGGAATCATTATTTCCTGAAAGATCAGTTTTTACTCCATACATTCCACTGAAGATCGGGATCAGTAGTCCGATCAGTGCGATCGATAAACCGGTCATTAGCACCTTCTTTTTACCTTTTTTAGCCTGGATCACACCGGTCGGAACTGAGATCAGTCCGAACATGATAAATCCACTGAATGTAAGTAGCATAGCCAAAAAGTTCGTAAGCTCGAAAGTGTCTTTTGCAAGTCCTACAAGTGGACCAACAACATCACCAAAGCCCATACAAAGAAAGGCAAACAGTATAGGGAGGGTTTTCTTATTCATATGCGGGATATTCTATGTTAGTAGTTTTCTTTTACGATCTCGAAGTAAGCTTGTGGATGAACACATGCTGGACATCCTTTTAATGCTTTTTTACCTTCGTGAAGATATCCGCAATTACGACATTGCCAGATGTAAACTCCGTCTCTTTCGAAAACTTTTCCTTCTTGCAAATTGTTATAGAAAGCACGATAACGATCTTCATGACCTTTTTCTACTTTAGCGATCATTTTGAAAGCTGTAGCTACTTCTTTAAATCCTTCCTCTTCAGCAATCTTGGCGAATTCAGGATAAAGCTCTGTCCATTCTTCATTTTCGCCATCGGCAGCTGCTTTAAGATTTTCGACAGTGGTTCCGATAACTCCTGCAGGATATGCAGCAGTGATCTCAACCATTCCTCCCTCTAAAAATTTGAAAAAACGTTTAGCATGTGCTTTCTCATGAATTGCAGTTTCTTCAAAGATTGCTGCAATTTGTTCAAGACCTTCTTTTTTTGCTTGTTTTGCGAAATAGTTATAACGCATACGAGCCTGTGATTCACCTGCAAAAGCTTTTAAAAGATTTTGCTCGGTACGAGTTCCTTTTAAACTATTCATGTGTGTGTTTTTTAATTGGTTATTAATGGATGAAAGTACTAATTTTTTTTAGTATAGACATCTATTCATAATTATAAGATGGGCGATAATTTCGGTAGATTTGTCGATTGGTCGATAATTGCTTCAATAAGTGTATTCATTTTATATCTTTAATCGTCTTTAAAAGAAAATTTTCAAGCATTCATAAATCAAAACAAATGAAAAAACTTATTCTGAGCTTATTTTTCGGAGGATTAATCCTCTCATTAACTGCCTCAAATAGCGCAGTATTTGTAGAAAGTCCAACTTTGGATCCAAATGGTGAATATATCATATTCGTTTATGAAACAGATCTTTGGAAAGTGCCTGTTGAAGGCGGTCTCGCATTAAGAATTACTGCAATGGACGGATTTGAAAGCAATCCGCGTATTTCCCCTGATGGTAAATGGTTGGCATTTACTTCTTCTCAAAATAATAACGCTGACATCTTTATCATGCCATTGGATGGTGGAGATATTAAACAATTGACATTCAGCGATGGGACGGATTTTGTGGAAAGCTGGTCGTGGGATTCTAAGTCTATTTATTTTACTTCAAATAGAATGAATCAGAATGCAACTTATAAGATCAGTAGAAAAGGTGGAACTCCTTATCGTATGTTCACTGATAACTACTTCAATACGCCTCACCATGTGGTAACAGATCCGAAAAGTGGAGGTTTTTATTTTACAGAATCCTGGGAAAGTTCAGTTTTCCCTCATCGTAAAAGATATATAGGGGCTCATAATCCTGATATCAAGTTTTATAATGCAAAATCAAAGGAATATAAAGAGTTGACCTCTTATGAAGGGAAAGACTTTTGGCCTACAGTAGATAAGAATGGCTATTTATATTTCGTAAGTGATCGTGGAAATAAAGAATATAATCTTTACAAAATGGAGAAAGGTTCGAAAACTCCATTAACTACTTTCAAAACTTCTATCAAAAGACCTCAGGTAAGTGCTGAAGGAAACAAGATCGTTTTTACAAAGGATTATCAAATACATGTATATGATGTAGCTTCAGGTTCAACATCAAAACCTGAGATCAAAATTGCAGAGAAGGATATTCTGAATACGACGATGGATTTATCAGTAGATGGAAATATCAGTTATTTCGATATTTCACCTGATCAAAAGAAAATTGCATTTGTATCAAGAGGAAGATTGTTTGTTTCAGATATCAAAGGGCAGTTTGTAAAAGAGATGCCAACTGAGCCAAAGGAACGAGTAGTTGAGGTTAAATGGAAAGATAATAAGAGTCTGATCTATGTAAGAACTGTAAAAGGTTGGAATAACCTCTTTTCAATTGCTGCCAATGAAATGGCTAAAGAAAAACAGTTAACATCTTTCGAAAAAACGGTTCGTCAGATCGATCTAAATCCTAAGAAAACAGAATTAGTATACATCAATGGGAATGATGAACTATGCATTTTGAAGTTAGAAAATGGAAAGAGCAGCGTGATCGTGAAAGATGAATTCTGGTTCAGAAGTTCACAGCCTTATTTCTCTCCTGATGGTAGATTTCTAACATTCACAGCTTATAGAAACTTTGAGCAGGATATTTTTATCTATGACTTAAAGGATAAGAAAATAATGAATATTACCGATAATGGAGTAGCGGATGGTGATCCATTCTGGTCGCCGGATGGTAAATATTTATATTTCTTTGCTGATAGATACAAGCAAAGCTTCCCTAGAGGAACAAGTGCTTCAAAACTATACAGATTGCCTTTATATCGTTTCACTAAAACATTTAAATCTGATAAGTATGATGAGATGTTTGCTGAAAAGAAAGATAGTAAGGATAAGAAAGACGATAAAACTACGAATGGCGTTCATGTAAAGCTTGATTTAAGAGATCTAACTAAACGTTGGGAATATCTTGGAATGAATGCCGGACAGCAATTCACACCTATCGTGATNATGGATAAAGCAAAGGCAAAAACCACTGTTTTATTCCAGTCAAATCATGAAAATGGAAGATATTCAACATTCAAGATGACTCTTGAAGATTTCAAACCGAAAGAAACTAAAAAGATCGCAGAACGTGGATTCGGTCAAGTTGTGATCTCTAAGCAAAAAGCTTATGCATTGATCAGAGGTAAGATCAATGAGCTTAAGCTAGCAGCTAATAAAGCTGCACCGATCAAGATCAAACATAATTTCAGTAAAGTGATGAATGATGAATTCGTTCAGATGTTTTATGAGAATTGGGCGATCCAAAGTGAGAATTTCTACGATGGCGATTTCCATGGTGTTGACTGGGATCAGGTATTGAAACATAATGAGCAATTCTTGCCGCATATTCAAAACAGATCAAACCTAAGAAGATTATTAAATGATATGTTAGGTGAATTAAATGCATCACATTTAACCTTTTATTCGAATGGTAGAGAAGAAGATCGATTTTATAAGCAAAGATCTATCGCAACAGGCATTGTTTTCGATAATGAGAATCCTTACTTAGTGGAACGCATTGTTAACAGATCTCCACTTGATCTGACGAATATGCCAGTTCGTAAAGGTGATGTGCTATTAGCTGTGAATGGAGAAAAGATTGATGCAAAAACAAATCGTGAGTCTTATTTTACTTTTGCAAAAGTGCCAGAAGAGATCAGCATGACCTTCATCAGAAATGGTGCAGAATTCACCGTGAAGATCCATCCGATCAGCAGAAGAGCATTTGATNCTTTATTATATGATGAGTGGATCGATGCTTGTCAGAAACGTGTAGATGAGAAAACAAATAAGCGCGTTGCATACGCATATATGAAGAATATGGGAGGCGGAAGTTTGAATGATTTCTTAATCGATATGACCACTGAAGCTGAAAAACGCGATGCATTAATTCTGGACTTAAGATATAATAGAGGTGGAAATGTACATGATGATGTACTTCAATTCTTATCTCAAAGATCATATCTGCAATGGAAACAACGTGGAGGTAAAATGGCACCTCAACCAAACTTCTCACCATCTTCAAGACCAATAGTTCTTCTTTTAAATGAGCATAGTTTAAGTGATGCTGAAATGACCGGTGCCGGATTCAAAGCATTAGGATTAGGAACCATCATTGGAACTGAAACGTATCGCTGGATCATCTTTACTTCAGGTAAAGGTTTAGTTGATGGTTCATTTACCAGATTGCCAAGTTGGGGTTGTTATGATTTGGATGGCAATGATCTGGAAATGACAGGTGTAGCTCCTGATATTTTTGTAAAGAATACCTTTAAAGATAGAGTGGAAGGAAATGATCCACAGCTCGATAAAGCGATCGAGTTCATACTAAAAGAGCTCCAGAAGTAATCAACAATAAAGAAAAGGGAAGATCAAAATTTGTATCTTCCCTTTTTTATTTCAACATCATGGCAAAATTCAAACTATCCAAATCCATTCTTGTTATTGGTGTGATTATTTGTGCATTGATCACTTTAATGACCAATAAACCACCTAAAGCAAAAGATGCTGATGCTCCACAGACCGAATTCTCAGCAGAAAGAGCCTTTACTCATGTAGAAGCGATTGCTCAGAAACCACATATGATGTCGACCGATGAACATCGTAAGGTTCGAGAGTATATCATCGAAGAATGTGAGAAGCTGGGACTGGAGACTTCAGTTCAAGCTACAACAGCGATCTTTGATTTTAGAGGGAGTGTGAGTGCAGGATATGTGTATAATGTTATTGCTGTTTTAAAAGGGACAGAAGATGGACCTGCTTTGATGGTTACAGGGCATTATGATTCTCAGCCGAATACTTTAGGAGCTGCTGATGATGGTGTTGCTATTGCTTCTATGCTGGAAGCAGCAAGAGCATTAAAGAAGTTGCCACAATTAAAGAATGATGTGATCTTCCTATTCTCGGATGGTGAAGAAAGTGGATTGTTTGGTGCACAGGCATTTGTCAAAGAACATCCGTTGAGAGATCGAATCGGATTGGTATTAAATCTTGAAGCACGAGGAAGTAAAGGTACTTCGTTTACCTATGAAGTAAGCGAGAATAACGGCTGGATCATGCGTGAATACGGTAAAGCTGTAAGGTATCCTATTGCTTCATCATTGGCTTATGAAGTATATAAGCTAATGTCGAATAATTCGGATTTTACAGTACATAAAATGGCTGGATATTCAGGTTTCAATACAGCTTTTATAGAAGATTATGTGGATTATCATAGTATGACTGATAGTCCTGAAAATCTGGATCTCAGAAGCCTGCAGCATCAGGGTAGTTATGTGTTAGATATTTCTAAGCACTTCGGGAATTTAGAATTGGTGGATCCGAAATCACCGGATCTGGTTTATTTCAATATCTGGGGATTCAAGATGATCTCATATCCAAAAAGCTGGAACTTATTTATCATTGTTTTGATCCTTATTTTATTCACTGGAGTTCTGATTTTGGGAATTCGAAATAAAGAGATCTCTGTATGGAGATTCCTTGTGTCATTTCTCGTATTTATTGTGAGTTTGGGTTTAAGCTTAGGTGCTGTATATCTGCTTGCAAAAGGAATTAAGAATTGGTATCCATGGTATAATAATTTCTATGATGCAAACTTCTATAATGTGAGTTATTACTTCGCTGTATTCTCATTTGTATGTTTGTACTTTTTCAGTTTGATCTATGCCATATTGATTAAGAAACTTAAGCAGATCAATTTGTGGATGGGTGTTTTACTATTTGGTGTTATTCTGATGATCGGGATAGAGTTATACATCCCAACCGGATTATTCCTGGCAGCTGTTCCACTCTTGCTGATCTTGTCATTCTTATTCATCTTATTCATATTAAAGTGGAAAGATGATCAGAAAAGAAAGCAAATCTTGCTTACAATAATTTTCATTCCAATTATTACCTCAATATTACCAATGGTGAAGATACTCTTTGTAACCTTTAGTCTGGAGATGGCCTTTGGAGGTGCATTCCTAATGGTATTATTAATAGGATGTGTTCTTCCGGTCTTGCTTTCGGCTATAAAAGCTCAAAGATGGTTTCCGATGATGTTCTCATTGGTTTTGGCGATCATGTTCTTCTTATTGGCACATATCAATTCAGGATATACTCCTGATAAACCATTGCAATCTAAATTGATGTACGTTCAGAATGTGGATACATATGAAAGTTTGTGGGTTGCACCATTAGGATATATGGATGATTGGAAAGCCTATTTCTTCGATGATGCAAAAGAAGAAGCATTGACAGAGATTTTCCCTCATGCAGGTAGAATTAGATTAAAAAATAAAGCCGCCTGGACTCCCGTTGAAGAACCTGAATTGCAAGTTATCATGGATACAATCTGTGATGGGAAACGTATTCTGACTCTAAATATAGCTTCTTGTAGGGGAGGAGAAAATGCTCAATTCTATATTCATAAAGACGCTGAGATCACGCATATGTTGATCAACCATTTAGAATTAACTGATCAGAATTTCTTTGAAGTGAATTATGGCGATTATTACTTCTTTAATTTCTATGGAATGCAGGAGCAAGGACTGGAGCTTACGATCTATACAAAGCCAGAAGCTGAATTCGAGTTGATCATGCTGGACAAGAAACTAGGCCTGCCGATCTTTGAGGAAAATCAAAAGATGCCAGCCAATATCATTCCTGCAGCGGGCTATGAAGCCAATCAGCATGTCGTTAGAAAAAGCTGGAAGCTTTAAAATAGAACACGGATAACGCAGATTATACAGATATACGCGGATTAAAAAAGCCTTCAGGAGTTCCTGAAGGCTTTTTATCTGCGATAATCCGCTAAATCAGTGTCATCTGTGTTCCATTAAAACGCTAATGTTACATTCAATGTAAAGTCATCGTAAATCATCTTATCTCCTAAGTTATCGAAGAAAGATTTTGATCCATAGCGTACATCATATTTTGATCTGTCAACAACAATCTTAGCAGTAATTTTTCCGTCTGCTTTATGAGCGTCAAATTCAATAGGAAGTGTTTTTCCCTTGATGGTCAATTCACCCATGACCTTTGCTTTGCCATTTTTAAATATGGCATCGTCAGTGATCTTTAAAGTAGCAGTTGGATAAGTCTCAACACTAAAGAAATCATCAGATTCTAAGTGACCAACTAATTTCTTATTATATTTCTCATTTTCAATGTCAAGGCATACAATACTGGTCATGTCAACTACAAAGTTTCCGCCATGCAAATGATTATCATGCATATCCAGACTCGCTGATTTAATAGCAATGGTTCCGTTATGTTGCCCGGTTACTTTCTTTCCTTCCCATTCAATAATGGAGTTAGCTGTATTTACTACGTACATCTGTGCAAAAAGTACGCTTGAAGATATGATCAAACTTAATGTCAATAAGAATTTTACTTTTTTCATATTTGTTTATTTAATGTTATTTAGAATTGATAAAAATAGCAATAGATTCTAAATAAGAAAAGTTTAGCTCTGTTAAAAAAGAGTTAATGAAAATAAAATGCACTGTAAAACAGTCGTTTGTGGGTTTTGATTGTTTGCCGAATAACACTGTTGTTAACAAATGTGCTACTTTAAACTAATTCTAATTAGCCTAAAGCTATTGGCTATTAGCTATTAGCTTTTGGCATTTATCTTCGTTGTGTAAAGTCTGATTGATGCGACTTCTAGAGTTTGCAAGATTTGATTAATAATGGATTTAAATACTTAACTTTAGGCTGAAAGAGGCATTTATCTAAGCTTTTATATATAATTTTCGTATTTTGCTTCGTTTTTAAAAGACAGCACTCGCAATTAAACAGGTAAGAGAGCAGAACTAAAATAGGAATCTAAATACAAACGACTAAACCAAATTGTATGGAAACCAACCACTTTACTGTAAAAAGGGATTTTAAAGAACGTTATGATCTAATCCGCCACCCGAATCGAATCCGTAGCTCAGATGTAATCGAAGGAGTTTTTGAAAAACTCGAATTATTTGAATCACCAGATCCAAGTCTGGTAGCCGGACGTGGTTTTGTGGATGGTATCGAATGTATAATTCTCGGACAAGAGAAAAGACGTTCAGGAAAAGAAACAACGGCAACAGGTATGCTGAACTATAAAGGTTTCGGTTATACACTTGATGTTTTGGATATTGCCGAAAAAGAAGGTCTTCCGGTTGTTTCATTTATCGATACTTTTGGAGGAGATACTTCTATGGAGTCTGAGATCGGTGGACAATCATTCCTTATCTCCGACTGTATCAGTCGTTATTGTGGTGTAGAAACTGCAACTCTTTCATATGTAATTGGTGAAGGTGGTTCTGGAGGTGCACTTGCAAATCAGGTGGCCGACAGAAGTTTCATGCTCGCAAATGCATTATATTCTGTGATCGCTCCTGAAAGTTGTTCGCGTATTATCTTCCATAAGCGTTTAGCAGCTGGAGAACCGATCGAGGAAACAGTAAAAGATTCATTGAATATTCTTCGCCCGGGTNTTGAGCATATCCAGGAGATTGGAATGATCGACGGATATCTTCCTGAACCTGAAGAAGGAGCCCATGAAGATTATCCATTCACCATAAATGTGATCAAAGAATCAATTATCGCAAACCTTAACGAATGGGTTGAAGATAAAGGCGGTAAGAAAATTATAAAAGATGGATTGGTTCCTGAGCTTGTGAAAACTCGTCGAGAAAGAGTTCTGAATTACGGACGTTTCTCAGGAGATTGGGATAAACTTACCAAACGTACTCCAAAGAGAAGTACCGAAGTACAAAAATCATTCGACCTTGAACGAGAAGATTTCTATACACATATTTTGATGAAAGCCTATATGGACCGTGAAGGTATCGAAGGGCAGGAATTCATTGAATGTGAAAAAGAATGGGACGTAGAAGCAAATAAATTCAGAGTAGCCGGGGGATGTGGCTTTATCAATAAAGAAGAATTTATTGAAAACTATTATGCTTGTCCGAAATGTGGTAAAGGTGAATATTTAAGTGCTGAAGAACAAATTGAGAAAATCACTGACGAGAATACTTTCTTAGAAATTGAAGCAGATCTTACAATTAAGAAATTAGCTAATGCAGAGAGATACCACTTTGGTAAATATAAAGACACTTTAGAAAGAACTTGTGAGAAGACATTCTCAAATGAAGGATTGGTAGCTGGTACAGCAAAGATCAATGGTAAAGATGTGGTTGTTGCAATTACAGATCTTAAATTCTTCGGTGGATCATTCGGTGCTGCATTCGGTGAGAAATTCCGTAGAGCTGTGGATTATGCTGTTGAGCACAAATACCCATTGATCTCTATTTGTTCTTCAGGTGGAGCTCGTATGAATGAAGGTCCAATGTCATTAGCACAAATGGCGAAGATGAACATGGCCTTATTGGATATGAAACGTGAAGGTATCATGTATCTATCAGTAATTTCCGGTCCAACAACCGGTGGAGCTTATGCTTCTTACGTTACACAAGGTGATGTGATGATCGGTGAACGTGGTGCATTGGTTGAATTTGCAGGACCACGTGTTGTAACAGGTGCAGGTTTTGAGGTAGATCCAAAGATCGTTATTACTGATCACTTATTTGAAACAGGAAAGATCCAACATTTATGCGATCGAAATATGTTAAAAGATACCTTATCATATAATGTAGATCTCTATTATGATCTTAAAAAGCCTGATCAAAGAAGAATTACCGGAAGGATTAGAGATTTTAGATTGCAATAAGAGTACAAAGTACTAAGTATAAAGAATAAAGAAGGACGGTCGAGAGGCTGTCCTTTTTTTGTTTAAAGTGTTAGATCATGTATGAGACTATCGTGCTTTTTGAAGTAAAAAAGAATGAATATTCATTAATTCTGCCTAAATTTACGTGTACATTTTACTCCCCATAACATTCATATCCTCCTAATGGATAAATACGTATTTTATGAAAAAGATTGTAATTCTTGTGTTATTTAGTCTATTGACTGGCACTTTAATCTCTCAAAATCAAAAACCGTTAATCAGTGTAAAAGATAGTGTTTTCGGAAAGTTGTTAGCTCATGATCTAGAGCTAAAAGGTAAGATTTATGGCTTTGGATCTCAGATTCGAGATCTCACAGTTGATCCTAGTCAGAGATATTTTATAATTCAATTGCGGGATTTGTCAAAAAACGGGAAATGGCTAAAAAATAAAGGTCGTATTTTAGTTTTCGACAGTTTTGCAAACGAGGTTAAATGGGTTCGTCCTATAAAATATCCTTTTAATCAGTTAAGTAAATTTGGAGATGTTTTAATTCTAAAGCAAGGTGCAAAGTCAGCCCGATTAAGTATAACAGAAGGGCAAGAAATGCCTTTGGGTAAGAAAGAGGTTTATTGGGTTGATAATGAGTTTAATATTGGATTGTTTTATAAAGTAAGAGATGTGTTTACCTTATCAAATAAGCTTCAGGCAATAAATCTCGATAATGGCAAAATATTATGGGAAAGAAAACTGGAAAATAAATTTGGATGGGAAAAAGTCTTCTATGAGTCGGATTCAACTTTATATATACATGGTGCAGGGCTACAGAAGTTAGATGTATTTACAGGTAAAGGATGGGATTATAATGAACAAACAGGTAAAGAAACTTATATTACAAATCTGTATGTTTTTTTCAATAGTTATGTCGGAAGTGCTCGTCCATACTTAAAACCTCCAAATGTACAATCCGTTATTCATAATGTAAATTCGAACCTAGTTGAAGATAGTTTAAACTTTTATATGGCAACTAAAAATGCCTTGTCATGTATTAATAAATCTTCTGGTGATATAGTTTGGACTAAAGCTATCCCTCCAGATGTTGGCAGTGAATCATTACTTCTAAAAAAAGACAGTATTCTGTATCTATTGAATTTTGGTAATGCCAATGTATTCTCTATTCGAGTCCATTTTGGTAAGCCTTTTCTGGCGGCATACAATATGGAAAGCGGAAACTTGATCTATAGTAAAGTGTTGGATCATGAACGTACAACGACAGTTATTAAAAGAGGAAAAGAAAAGGAAAAAACAAAGAAAACTTCTATATTAAGCTTCTTTATAGATAGTACAAGTGTGAATTGTGTGTTCCCGGAAAAGATAGCTCGATATTCTTTAAAGGATGCAAGTTTGCTCAAAGAAAATCATACACTTTCAGATAGCATCGGTGAAATGAGGTTTATTGTAGGAAGTCAAAACTATTTAAAAGATAGTTCTGATTTATTAAAGCCAATTTTTGAAGTGATCAATGGATCAATGGTTGTTCTGTCTAAGAACGCTAAGTTTTTAGTTTTAAATGATTCGCTAGAGATAACTGATACTATTTCTAGTAAGAGAAACTTTATTCGTATAGGAGATTATGAAAGCTTAAACTTGTTCTATGGAAACGAAAGAACATACATTGCAAACGCGGATGGAAAGATTGTTGGAGAATTAAGCTTCTCAAGCAACGCTTTTATCATTGAAGGAATGCTTTATGATATTATTGGTGATAAACTATATGCACTTGATCTAAGAAAGTATTTTGGATATGAGTCAATAGCTTATTTCGAAGAAAATCATTTTGAAGGAGATGAACCTTAAAATTATTTAAAGTCATTTATTTTTTTATCAAATTCTTCATCGTGTAAAAGAAATAGAAGAGACAGCTCAAAAGGCTGTCCTTTTTTAATTGGACGATTGTCAATTGTCGTTGTTCAATTGTTAATGTTTTCTTTAATCCTGCAGTTGATTTGTTACTCTAAGTACTTTAAGTATTCCAAGTACTTGAAGTACTCATAAATGTTATCAATCATATTAATCTCTAAATACCATTATAACAAAAGGTTTGTAAAAACGAGTGTTGATACTAATTGATATTCAAATATATAATTACCTTATATGTATTTAGAATAAATAAAAATAAGCTTGCTTTTTGCGGTTTCAGTTTTTATATTAGCGCATCACTAACCAAAACTAGATAAGATGAAAAAGTTAATATTGACTGCTGTTTTTTTTGTATTTACCCTATTTGTTTATTCAGGTGTTGCCAAGGTATTGATCATGCATAAAGGTAAAGTGAAATCGATCTCATCAAAAGCGCTTAAAGCCCCCCTTAAACATGGAGATGAATTGATGGTTCTTCACGAAGGACAATGGATCACTGCGTCTGAATACGAATCAATTTTAACTGCATTGGAGAAAGACTATGAAGAAGTTGGTGCAGAATCCGCGGATGTTGATGGTGAAGAAGATGTTGAAGAATATTAGAATATACTTCTAATTAAATATGGAGCCCTGTTCGAAAGATCAGGGCTTTTTTTGCATCATCCTTATAAATCGGGATTCAGCATATAAATTTAAAATTTCGAATAATAGGTATAAATATCCTTCGGGCGTGCATACGACCGAAGGACAACTCTAAGTACTTGAAGTACTTTAAGTATTCGAAGTACTCATTTCTGTTGCCGAATAAAATTCATTTCAGCCCTAAATTGGTTGTACTATAAACGAACAATGTTTGATTAATGTCAATTAAAAACGAATTATCGCACAAAAAACAAAATAAAACAGAATAAAGCATTGAAATATTTGGTTTCGTCTGTACTTTTGTCGGTTTAATTATTTAATTCTCGAACATCATGAGTAAAATTAAAATTGACGAAACAGATCAGAAGATCCTAAAAATCTTACAAGAGGATGCCCGAACCAGTAATGCGGATATAGCCAGACAAGTTCATCTAGTCCCTTCTGCAACTTTAGAAAGAGTAAAACGCCTTGAGAAATTAGGTGTGATCAAAGGCTATCATGCTACTATTGATACATCATTATTGGATTATAATCTATTGGCATTCGTAAATATTAAAACAGATACAACTGCATGTGTAAGTAGGATTGTGAAAGAACTTAAGAAGTATGATCAGGTGCAGGAAATCCACCACGTAGCTGGTGATGACTGTTATTTACTTAAAATAAGGGCAGCTAATGTACCTCGCTATTCAAAGTTTTTACATAATGATATTTTGAAAATTGACGGAGTTTTGGATTCCCGTTCTGTAATTGTGATGGATACCAGCAAAGAATGTGCGGGATTGGATTTGGAGGATGTATTCTATGAAGACTAAATCGATTAAAATATTACTTTCTTTCCTCGCTGTTTATTTCATCTGGGGATCTACATATCTGGCCATACGCGTGATCGTGACTGATGTGCCTCCTTTTCTCTCTATGGGATCACGCTTTTTAATATCTGCGGCTATTATCTTTTGTATTGTACTGTTTAAAGGAAAACCAAAGATAACTAAGAAGGAATTCTGGAGCGCTTCATTGGTTGGTGTTATGATGTTTACTATGGGTGTTGGAGTAGTTGCCTGGGCAGAGCAATTTGTTCCATCAGGGATTACTTCCGTATTAGTAGCCTTATTGCCACTTTGGTTCATCATTTTCGATATGATCTTAAATAAGAAAGCTGCTCCTAAATTACTCTCATGGCTTGGAATTGTAATTGGATTTCTGGGGATCGTATTATTAGTAGGTTTCAAAGATCAAGCAAACCTAAAGCATATTGCATACTTCCCAATGATCATTATGGTGGTTTCAAGTATGTGCTGGGCTTTTGCTTCTCTATTGAGTTTGAAACTCCCTAGAAATAAGAATGGATTCATGAATCTATGTGTTCAGCAATTTGCCGGTGGAATGGCAAATATTGCAGTTGGATTCATTAGAGGAGAATCAGCAACTGACTTGGTAACTGATATGGGATCACATTCACTCATTGCATTTATATATCTG
>PARP01000024.1 GCA_002711565.1 Bacteroidota bacterium | reverse complement strand
CGCTTCGTTTATCCGTTTAAAGTTAGAATTTTATTTTTATACTCTAATTTTAATTGGCCGAACTTCGGGGAAGCCTACATAATAAGTATAATTTTACTGAGAAGTTAGGCATTGAGGAAATTGAGGTTGATAGCAACTGGCTTGACGTTTACTATACTTATTCAAAAGAGGAATTGAAGCAGTTGTACGACGAAGGGACGATCTACGAAGTAATCAGAAATTAACAAATACTTAAACTAGGATCATATGGAAATGGATGTAGTTAATCTATCAGTAATTATTGTAATTGGCTTAGTGATCATTACAGGTTTCTTTTACTTTTTCCCAATTGGGTTGTGGTTTGCTGCACAATTAGGTGGAGTAAATGTTTCTTTAATGGAATTATTTTTCATGAAGTTCAGGAAAGCACCCGTTGCAGAAATTATCAAAGGCTTGATCATGTTATCAAATTCAAATATTATTATAAATCGAAAAGATTTGGAGGTTCATGCCCTATGTAAAGGAGATGTCATGAATGTTGTTAACGGAATGATCACTGCCAGAAAGATCGGATTGGATCTTTCGTTTGAGAAAGCATGTGCTCTGGATTTTCAAAACATCAACATTGCAGAAAATATTGTTGATATACTTGAGAAACAGGAGTAGTTTCATAATCTAAAATTATTTATTTGTCATTTAATATGAGAAAAAGCCTTCTAATTTTATGCCTTTTAGCATTTGCTTCTTGTTCAGCTCCTCTTTTTATCACAAAAAGAAACATCGAATTATACCCAATAGAAGAAAATGGGAAAATCGGATTTATAGATCAAAAAGGGAAAGTTAGAATTGATCCTAAGTATTTACCTTGTGACTATGATGATATACTGACTGAATGTTCTTCAGATTTTAATGGCAATAGTTATGCTGTCGTTAAAGAGCAAGGAGGATACACCATAATCGACTGGAAAGGAAATAAAACAATTGATTATTACTTTGATGAGTTAATTGAAGAATTTGATGGTACATACTCAGCAGGGATGGATGGGAAATATGGTTTAATTGATCATTCTGGAAATGTATTAGTTCCTTTTATTTTTGATTCGCAGTATTTTATCAATGATAATGAGTTTTTTCCGGGAAAAATTGATGCAAAAGCTGTAATATTTTATGCTGAAGATTCTATTATCTATATGCCTTATGATTACATATCACCTTTCTTTGAAGGTTTTGCCTGTGTGAAAAACAACTACAAAGAAGGGATGATCAATAGTAGTTTAGAATTAGTAATTGATACGATATACCAAGAGTTAGGATTCCTTTCATCAGGCTTGATTAATGCAAAAATTGAGAATCAATGGTGTTTTCTTAATACTCAAGGCCAAATTGTCTTTAATTCTACATTTGAGGAAGCATCAGATTTTAATGACGGTATTGCTGTAGTAAAAAAAGAGAAATACGGAGCAATAGATACATTAGGTAATCAAATCATTCCGTTTGAGTATGAGTATCTTAGTTATGAAGGTGAAGCAAATAATGGAGATAAGATCTTTCAGTATAGTGATAAGGAAAATTATTTTTCCTATGGTGCTAGATCGGGTTTGATCAATCAATCTAGAGATACATTATTAAAAGCTGACTTTTATGAGCTTTATTACTTTTGGGATATTGTAGAAGCCGGAAAATATGATGAAGGAGTGGGGGTTATAAATTTAAAGAATGGTAAAACTATCATTCCATTCAATTTTGATGAGATCCAATACTACCAAGATGCACTATCTGTCTTATACTTTTCTGATGAAGACGGAAAAGAATTCTATGGATATCTGAAAAAAAGAAACAAAATTATCTGGTCAAACAATGTAGATTTGATGAAAAAGCTGCTTATTGATAAAACAAGTGAACCTAATTAAGTTATGTTAGCAATACTCATTTCAAATAAAGTCTAACGTTTAGAATTGATAAAAAATACATTCTGTTAACTATAGTTCTCTTTATCATTGAGTTAGGAATTGCCATCTTTATAAACGATAGAATAATACGGCCATACATCGGTGACTTCCTTGTAGTGATTCTGATGTATTGTTTTATCCGTAGTTTCTTTGAAATACCCATTATAACTACTTTAATTAGTGTTCTGTTATTTGCTTATATCGTTGAATTTATGCAATATGTCGGTTTGATTCAGATTTTAGGGATTAAGGATTCAAAACTGGCAAATATCATATTAGGAAACTCTTTTGAATGGATTGATATAATAGCTTATACATCAGCGGCACTCTTAGTCATGATTATAGAAAAAATAAGAGTTAAGAATCGTTAAGGTATGATGAACCTAAAAACTATTAATTTAAACCATAAGGTTCGGTGTTATACTGCACTTTATCGCTCAATCCATTAATAATCAATAATCATATTAAATGAACTTCAAATTTTTAATAATACTTACAATAATTATAACAAACTCGTTTGTTGCTTCATCTCAGAATATAACTGTAGAAAAGGTTAAACTTATAGAAACGGTAGATAATAAATATGTATCTGAGATCCCAAGGCTTAAAGATTTGGCAAATGAAAAGAATTTGATTGTTGATAAAATCAACACATATATCCTTGATTGGTTTATGATTTCTAGTTTTAATCAAAATGATTTAGATGAGTTTAGATGGTATGATGTGAAGTGCTCTTCAGAAATAAAAGAGCAAATTTTATATATTTCTTTCAAAGGCGAATACTATGGAGCATATCTTAATACTGTTGAAGAAGAGTTGTTATTTGATTTAACAAATGGAGAACTTCTAGAATTAAATAACATTCCTTTCCAAGCATTGTTTACACTAAATGGTTATTTTGAATTCCTAAATAAGTATTGGTTAGAAGGAGTTCGGAAGGAATTTAAGGAAGCAATTAATTGCACTGAACTCAAAGATGAACCAGCGTGTAGCTATTATGATATTGAGGAATACAAGCTTGCAAATGGGAAATTAAGTCTTTCTCTCAGAGATGATTGTTATCCATACGTACAAAGAGCCTGTAATCCGTATTATCGCATTTCTGTTGATGTAGATTCTGTTCATAAATACTTAAATGAATTAGGGAAATACTTGTTAGTTGATAGTAAGTATATGACATTATCTTCATTAGGTAGATTTATTGAGAATAAAAGATTGAAAAAACTGATCGAAAATAATGTATTCATTTTTGGAAAAATAAATGATCAATATCCTTTCAGTATGGCAATTAATATCGATCCAGATGGTTTAGTCGATGGATACTACTATTATGATAAAAAGATGGAACATATTGATTTGGTTGGTCAGTACAAAAGTGATGAAATAAAGCTTAAGGAATACTTCAATAATAAGCAAACCGGACAATTCGAATTTCATATTCAAGATGAACTCCATTCAAAAGGTTTTTTCCTTTTTAGACCGGATGAAGATGCTATGTATGTTATTGGAAAATGGGTGAACCCTCACAAAGACAAATCATATGATATAAATATTACCGAAATAAAACTATGTCGTTCACTGCCAGAATAAAACATGATCTAAAAGAAAGTCAGATCAACCTAAAAGTCGCTTTGGCTTTTGTTCCTATTGCATTCCTTACATTCATTTTTCATGAATTTGGGCATTGGACTTTAGGTGAACTCACTGGAAATGATATGAGTATAAGTCTGAATAATTCTTCACCTGTAAGTGGATCATATTTAAATGATTCTGGTGCTTTATGGTCTTTGATAGGAGGTCCGTTATTTACAATTCTTCAGGCATTTATATTTACTTTGATCGTAATCTATTCGAAATCTATCTATGCTTTTTCAGTAGTTTTCTTCGCTTTTTTTGCACGATTTTTTCCAATACTTTTTGCTGGATTTAAAAATCAGGATGAGTATAGAATCGTGCAATTTTTGGATGCCAATCCTTATCTGATCGCGATATTGGTATTAGTTGTCTTAAGCTCTTTAGTTCTCATTTCTTCTAGGAAAGCCAGAATTAAACTAAAATATCTTGGATTTTACTTCTTGGTATCAACCATTGCGATGTTAATTGTAATTGCTCTTATTTAAAACCTGAAAGTCACCTGACAATTAACAATCTATTATCTAATATCTAATATCTAATATCTAATATCTAATATCTCTAGTACATGTCTTCTTCCTCATCTCTATCCATGGCGAAGTTGGTAACCTCTTTCGTCATTTCGAATGGGAAATCAGGATAAACATAGATCGGATTTAATGGCTCGGTATCACCGATTGAGTAACCGTAAACACTTTCGTAATCTGCAGGATTCTCGCCCATATCTTCCAATTGTCGCATATAAGAGGCAATTGATTTGGATTCGATGATAACAACCTTACCCATACCTTCAATGATCGGACTATGAGATCTTGTAGTATCATGGTCGAATTCTAAGATTCTACGACCATGACGGGTAATACCGATGGTACGGAATGTTAAACTCTTACCAATACCCGGAAGATTCAATACATTACGATCTGTTGCCATGAAAGGAATTCCAGCATCATCTCTTAATTTCTTGATATTCTGAACGCAGTGCTCAGCGTCTGAAGGGATCTCTCGGATCTTTTGGATGAATTCAGCAGGAACTTTACCAAGGTACTTCTCTTCAGTTTGCTCTTGTACCGCTCGCGCATTTGTTGCGAAATTGTGATAATTCTCCATATATCCTTTCACGCTGAAAGTATAATAAGGAACAACACCTATATCATTTAAACATTTACGAAGTTTTGCAACATGTCCACGTCTCGAAGCAGCTGCAGTAAATACTAATTGGTTCGTTACGATCCAACCAGCAGAAGTTAGCATGTTAACTGCTTTCTTCGCTTCAGGAGTAATTTCCATAGCTGTTTGGAAATGTGTTTGGATCACAAATTGCTGAATTCCAATTTCTTTGGCTTTATGTTTGAACTCTTTTAAGATCTTAACAAGCTCAGGAGTAACTCTTCGTGGTAAATATGCAGGAAGACGGGTTCCTAAACGAACGCGTTGCATTTCTGCATGTTTTTTACCTTCCGGAAGGGATTTATTATTCTCGATCTTGCGAAGTGCCATCTGATGAACCTGCTCAAGGATATTCTTTAAGGAAGCATCGCTACTCATAAGAGCATCACCACCTGTAATAAGAATATCTCTCAACTGAGTATCTTCCTCGAAGTATTCCATCAATCTGGCAAGTTTCTGTGGCCAAACTTCTTTAGGTTTAAGCTTATCTAAATTGAAATTCAGGTTTCCAGCCTGGAAGTCATACATTCGCTGGCAACTTACACATAAACCTCCACAAGCACGACCAACAGTATCAGGAATCATAATTGCAACCTCAGGATAACGGCGATGTACGTTATGGGCGGTTGGAAGGATCCATCCGGCAATATTTGGTCTTCCCGGTTGTACGATATCTTCTCTTTCCCATGCAACTAAATGACCAAACTCCTGAATTAATTCTTTGCTGTAAATGATGTAATCACGAATTACAATATCAGCACCAGGTGCAAATCTTGGTTCTTGAACATTTAGAAGAGAAAGATAATAAGGATTGATGAAGAAAGGAATACCGGCATCTTTAGCTTCATTCAATAATTCCATTGTAGTTGGATCCAATGAGTAGGAGAGTAGCTCATTTAAAAACTTAGGTGATCTGATCGCAAATCGCAAATGGAAATTCTTATCATCCCACCATTGCAGCATTCTCATGTATTTCTGATCACTTGATAATCCTTCTTCAAATATATATTTCTTGCTCTTGATCTCTTTCTTATCGATCTTTTCAATTAAGATGTTAATGATTCGATCACGATTTGCTTCCCTGATTTTTGCAATACGTGGCTCTAATCCACTTGGATGACGGCGCATCCACTTTTCGATCTGCTCTTTTGATGGAATATCCTTTTTAGATTTTCCACTGAATTGTCTGAATAAGTGAAGCATGTCTGTAAAGAAATCTTCAGTTGCTCCACCTGTACCATCTTGAGTAGCCATCCAAATGAATTTGAATGGATTAGTGCCAACCTCTTCACTTCTGATATTCAGGTCACTGAATCTTCTGCCTGCATTATCTGCATAATCCATTAATCTGATTGCAGCATAATCTCTCCAAGTTAATTTCTCAAACTCTTCTCTACCTGCTTGCTCACCCAAATAATACTTCATTGCAGTTGGATGAGTATCCAAATAAGATAAAACCCATTTGCGAACGCCCATCAATGCTTCTGATTTAGATCCTGCACGCTTCATGATCTGTTCAAGCTTAGGATTTTCTTGAAGTAATTGGTTTAGCAGTTTCAACGAACGTACACTGATCGCTACTTTCTCCAGGGTCTTAATCATACTTTTCATCGCCATCAATTTTTGTTTTAGTATTTGTTTAGTTGAAATTGAGATTATCGGGTTGATACTCAGAACAATAGATCCTTGCTCAATTTGGTAGCACAAAAATAGTAAAAAACATCGAGCTTTTGAAATATGTCTAATGTTAAGAAATCATTATCAATTACTAATTATTTATTTAGAAAGAATCTAAATAGAAAAATTTTACTAATTTTGTATAAACAAAACCTAATAACAAATTACAAATGTCAAAAGCACTTTATAAAATTCCAAAAGCATATAATGAGCCTGTATTAGATTATAGATCAGGTTCTCCAGAAAAATTAGCCTTAAAAGCCGAACTTGAGAACATGCAGTCTGAAGAGATTGAAGTTTTTATGAGAATAGGTGATCAGGACGTACGAGGCACGACCAAAATGGAAATCGTTCAACCACATGATCATTCTAAGAAACTAGGTCATTTTTATTTAGGTGGTGAGGAGCATGTTTATCAGGCGATAGATGCTGCTTTAGCCGCACGTAAACAATGGCAATCACTGAGTTGGCACTACAGAGCATCGATATTCCTAAAAGCTGCTGATCTTGTTGCAGGTAAGTATCGTCAAAAACTAAATGCCTCTACAATGCTGGCTCAATCGAAGAGTGTTTATCAGGCAGAAATAGATGCAGCCTGTGAGTTTGCGGATTTCTTGAGATTCAATGTAGAATTCATGTCTGATATTTATAAACAACAACCGNTTTCAAGTCCGGGAGTATGGAACAGAATGGAGCAACGCCCATTAGAAGGATTCGTTTATGCGATCTCTCCCTTCAACTTTACATCAATTGCAGCAAACCTTGCTGCAGCACCTGCTTTAATGGGTAATGTAGTTGTATGGAAGCCTTCAGAAACACAGATCTATTCAGCAAAGATCATTATGGATATTTTCCGTGAAGCCGGATTACCAGATGGCGTGATCAATATGATATTCGTTGATGGCCCTGTTGGAGGACGTGTAATGGCCAGTCATCCTGATTTCGTTGGTGTTCATTTTACCGGATCCAATGCTGTATTTACAAAGATCTGGAAAGCGATCGGTGATAATGTACAAATACATAATACCTATCCAAAGATCGTTGGTGAAACAGGAGGTAAAGATTTTATTATGGTACATAAGAGTGCGGTGGTAGATCAGGTTGTTACAGCCATGGCCAGAGGTGCTTTTGAATATCAGGGACAAAAATGTTCAGCAGCATCACGAGCATATATTCCTTCAAATATGTGGGATGAAGTAAAAGAAGGTATAATTAGAGATGTGAATTCATTTAAAATGGGTTCTCCAGTTGATTTTAGAAACTTTGTAAATGCCGTTATTGATGAAAGGGCATTTGATAAAATTTCTTCTTATATCGACAGAGTTAAAGAATCAGATGAAGCAGAGATCATAGTTGGTGGTGGTTATGATAAATCTGTTGGATATTTCATTGAACCAACAGTTGTATTAACGACCAATCCGAAATTCTTAACAATGGAAGAGGAAATCTTCGGCCCAGTACTAACAGTTTATGTTTATCCTGAAGATGATTTCGAAGCAACTCTTGACTTGGTAGATTCAACATCTCCGTATGCTTTAACAGGTGCAATATTCGCTCAAGACAGATACGCTATCGATTTTGCAAGTCAGCGTTTGATCAATGCTGCAGGTAATTTCTATATCAATGATAAACCTACAGGTGCAGTTGTAGGACAACAACCATTTGGTGGAGCAAGAGCTTCTGGAACAAATGATAAATCTGGTTCGATGCTAAACCTTTTAAGATGGGTTTCTCCAAGAACTCTGAAAGAAAACCTTGTACCACCAACAGATTATCGTTATCCTTTCCTGGAAGAAGAATAGAATAATTGGACGATTGTCGATATTCGATGTTCGATGTTCAATGTTTAAAATTTATAAGGATTAGCAGAAATGTTAGCCCTTTTTTGATTACGGATTACAAATTACAGATTACGGATTACAGATTACAGATTACAGATTACAGATTACAGATTACAGGTAGGCGAAGCTATCTCTTCAACTTCACTCAGGACAAGCAATACAGCAATTTAGCAATTTAACAATGAAACAATGAAGCAATGAAACAATTGAACTTATCTAGGAACTTAGATGTGTATTCATTAACTTTGAACAAAAATCAATCAAATGAAAAGCAAAGTAAACTGTAATTGGGCCGGTAATATGGCTTTTGAGGCTGAGATAAATGAATATAAACTTATGATGGATGCATCTCCGGAAGTAGGAGGAGAAGATAAAGGACCACGTCCGAAACCACTTACACTTGCATCTTTAGGAGGTTGTACCGGTATGGATGTGATCTCAATTCTTAAGAAGATGAAAGTAGTTCCTGAATACTTCAATATCGAGATCGATGGAGAACTTACTGAAGAACATCCAAAGTATTATCATATGATCCATCTTCAATATCAATTCAAAGGGGAAAATCTTCCAATTGAAAAACTTAAAAAGGCAGTTAGCTTATCGCAAGAAAGATATTGTGGTGTGAATGAACTCCTGAAAAAAGGAGCTGAAGTAACTTATGAAGTAGTTATTCTTGATTAATTGCGTTTAGGAGTACGTTTAATTCGCTCACGATCATTGCTGTTGCACCCCAAATGATCTCATTGTCAATATAATAACAAGGAACATCAACCCGCTCATTACGGCGGGTTTTTATTTCTTTCATTTTTACTATACTAGGATCGCATAATAGACTTAGTTTTACTTCTATGAGTTTGTCTACTTCGGTTTTATCGATCGTGAATTCAGGTCTTTTTTCTGTATAAGCAAGAACTGGAAGTACATTGAAATTACTTGGTGGAATAAAAAGTTCTGTTAATTCACCTATATGAAATGTTGAGTCTCGATCGATCCCAACCTCTTCTTCAGCCTCTCTGAATGCAGTTTCTATAAGCGAATGATCCGTTTCTTCATATTTACCGCCGGGAAATGATATTTGGCCACTGTGAACACCGTCATAGGCAGTTCTTTTCATGAAGACCGTATAGATCTCATTCTCTTTTTCATAAAACAGGATCAAAACACCACTTTCCTTAGGAGTACCGCTATGCTGCATTTTTTTCATTTCAGTCCTTCTGGTAATTGGAACCATATCAAACTGTGCATCTTCGCCCGGTAATCCTTTGGCAAGAATATCCCTAAATTGCCTGATAAATGTTTTGATCTTACTCATAATTCTGCTTTCAGGCTTCGAAATTACGAAACTATCTGAAAAATATCATCTTTGTTAAGGTTAAATAAATGTTAGGATATGACAAAGGAAAAATTAAGTCCTTTATTTGATACTGAAGAGCTAGAAGAAGAACTAAAATCCCTCGTTTTATACAATGATGAAGTAAATACTTTTGATTTTGTCATTGAAACTTTGATCGATGTTTGTGAGCATGATCCTCTGCAAGCCGAACAATGTACACTGATCGTCCATTTCAAGGGGAAATGCGGTGTTAAATCAGGTACTCGTGATGAGCTCAAACCTGCTTATACTGAAATGTTAAACAGACAATTAACTGTTGCTATAAAATAAATTTACATGAGCCTTACTTTAGTCGCCGTTCTGGTTATCGTTGGATTACTTTTCGTGATCCTGGAAATATTAGTGATCCCGGGTCAGGGTGTTTTTGGAATCCTCGGATTGATCATTTTAGCAATTGGGATCTGGCAAACGTATGTTTCTATAGGTACAACTGAAGGACATATCGTTTCTGCTACCTCATTTGTATTATCAATCGCCTCATTGATCATAGCTCTCAGAGCCAATACATGGAAACGATTATCGCTTAAATCTACGATGGATAGCAGGGTTAATGTTATCAATGAAGAAAAACTTAAAGTTGGGGATTGGGGAAAATCAATTTCCAGACTTGCACCGGCAGGGAAAGCTCTTTTTAATGACGAGTTTGTGGAAGTACATACACATGGCGATTTTATTGATCAGGATGTTGATATCGAGATCATTAAGATCGATCACAATAAAATATTTGTAAAACAAAAATAAATCGACACAATGGAAGGAAATGCTGTTATGTATTTAGTGATCGGAATTGCATCACTAATAGGTCTATGGGGCCTTTTTTATTTTATCCCTGTTGGATTATGGTTCACCGCTCAGTTATCAGGTGTTCGCATATCTCTTCTTCAATTAGTACTGATGCGTTGGAGAAAAGTTCCACCTCAGATCATTGTAAGAAGTATGATCTCAGCTATAAAAGCTGGATTGCAAGTTAATCGCGATGAGCTTGAAGCTCACTACCTTGCTGGTGGTAATGTTGTGCCAGTTGTGAATGCATTGATCTCAGCAGATAAAGCAAATATGGATCTTGAATTCAAAGTTGCAACTGCTATCGACCTTGCTGGTCGTGATGTATTGGAAGCAGTACAAATGTCTGTAAATCCGAAAGTGATCGATACTCCTCCTGTAACTGCCGTTGCAAAAGATGGTATTCAGCTAATCGCCAAAGCGAGAGTGACAGTGCGTGCTAACATCAAGCAATTAGTTGGTGGTGCAGGTGAAGAAACTGTTCTAGCTAGAGTGGGTGAGGGCGTTGTATCTTCTATTGGTTCTGCAAACTCACATAAAGCTGTACTTGAGAATCCAGATTCAATTTCAAGAGTTGTACTTGAAAAGGGATTGGATTCAGGGACTGCATTCGAGATCCTTTCTATTGATATTGCAGATATCGATATTGGTAAGAATATTGGTGCTGTTCTTCAAATGGATCAGGCAAATGCCGATAAGAATATCGCACAAGCTAAAGCAGAGGAAAGAAGAGCTATGGCTGTTGCACAAGAGCAAGAAATGAAAGCGAAAGCTCAGGAAGCTCGTGCAAACGTTATTCAAGCTGAAGCGGAAGTACCGAAGGCTATGGCTGATGCATTCAGAAATGGAAATATGGGAATTATGGACTATTATAAGTTCAAAAATATTGAAGCAGATACCCGTATGAGAGATTCTATTTCTGAGCCACCATCACAAAAGAAAGGTGGAAAGAAATCTGAAGAAGATAAAGAATAAACATTAACAATAATTCTGTTAAAAAGCGTTTATGAAGTATCATAGGCGCTTTTTTTTATTTTGTGTTTATGGTAAATTGGTAAACTAGTAATTAGTGAAATTGGGAAATAGGTTTAATAGATCAAAAACATTTGAAGTAATACTACAAATCACTATTAACCAATCCACTATTTTACCAATTCACTATTTCACCAATTCACCAAGAATATTACCTTTGTATCGACTGAATTGAAATATGATAAGCGAAATTAGAAAGAAGAAGTTAAATGCTAAATACGAAGAACTGATTAAGGCTTGTGAGCCTTTCGCTAGTGAATCGGATTTGCAAAAAATTGAGCAAGCATATAAGTTAGCTTACAAAGCAGAACTTGAGAAGTTTAAGACCTCAAGTGAACTAAACTTAATGCATAGTTTGGATATTGCCTTGATCTCTGTTAATGAGATCGGACTTGGGGCTGTTGTAGTTGTAAGTACCTTTTTACATAACCTTCTGGAAGTTAATCTTATCACCATTTCCGAGATCGAAGAACAATATGATAAAACCATTGCCAGCGTAGTGGAAGGCTTTAGTAAAGTCTCAAGCCTTCAAACCGGAAAGATCTCAGCTCAATCAGAAAACTTCAGAAAGCTATTCCTTACCATCGTAGATGATATTCGAGTGATATTGCTAAAGATCGCACATCGTGTTTACGATATGAGAAATTATGAAGATCTTAAGCCTTCGAAGCAATCTAAGTATTTGGATGAAGTTGTTTATCTCTATATTCCTATTGCACACAGGCTTGGATTATATGCGATCAAATCTGATTTGGAAGAGCTATCGATGAAGCATTCAAATCCGGAGATCTTCAATTCAATTCAGGAAAAGATTCAGGCAAGTAAGAAAAAGCAAAAAGCCTGGCTCGCCGATTTCATCAAACCAATTGAAAGAGAATTAGAAACGCAAAAGTTTAAATGCGATTTCAAATCAAGACCTAAATCTGTTTATTCTATCTGGAATAAGATGAAAAAGCAAAAGGTTACTTTTGATGAAGTATATGATATTCTTGCTGTTAGAATAATTTCAGATAGTAAAGCTTCCAAGGAAAAAGAAGATTGCTGGAAGATCTATTCCATCGTTTCTGATATTTATCCTCCAAATCCAAAACGTCTTCGCGATTGGATCTCAACTCCTAAGGCCAGTGGTTATGAATCTTTGCATACAACGGTTCAGGCTCCTAATAAAAAGTGGGTGGAAGTACAGATCCGTACAAAACGCATGGATGTAGAAGCAGAGGAAGGTCAAGCAGCACATTGGAGATATAAAGGATTCGGATCTAAGAAAGACTCTGAAAGTTGGCTCGGTCAGGTTAGAGATATTCTTGAGCATCCCGAACAGCTGAATTTTGATGAGGCCATCAATCAGAATAAAAAGAAAAAGGAAACTGATAAGATCTTCATATTTACACCTAATGGCGACCTTAAGCAATTACCTGCGGGTTCTACAGTTTTAGATTTCGCTTATGAGATCCACACAGATGTTGGTTCAAAGTGTAATGGGGCAAAAGTGAATAATAAGGTTGTTCCTATTCGATATATTTTAGAGAACGGAGATAAGGTGGAAATCATGACCAGCAAGAATCAAAAGCCTAAGCTCGACTGGCTTAGCTTCGTGATCACTAATAAGGCGAAGAACCGTATTAAGCGATTTATGCTTGAAGATAAGTATAAAGAAGCGGATGCCGGAAATGAGATCGTAAGACGTAAATTCAAGAATTGGAAGATCGCTTTCGATGATGCCAATATTGATAAGATCATAAAGCACTATAAATTCAAAACTTCTATTGATTTTTACTATTCCGTAGCCACAGAATCGATTGATCTTGGTGACGTTAAAAAATTCATACTCGGACTAGATGAAAAGAAGGTTCAGAAGAATGGAAATCAAGTGGTTGAAAGCGAACAAAAAGCTACAAAACAGGATAATGAAGAATCACTTGAGATCACCGATAAGAT
The DNA here is from genome assembly GCA_002711565.1 of Bacteroidota bacterium. Classification (GTDB taxonomy): domain Bacteria; phylum Bacteroidota; class Bacteroidia; order Bacteroidales. The sequence goes on along the minus strand of PARP01000024.1, from coordinate 5,793 downwards.
CAAGAATGTAAATTATTCATTAGCAAAATGTTGTAACCCTATTTCAGGGGATGCCGTTTTTGGATTCGTGACTGTTGGTAAAGGAATTACTATTCATAGAGTAAATTGCCCGAATGCTTCTCAGATGCTTTCTAAATACAGCTATCGAGTTATTGATGTGAAATGGAAAGTAGCAGCAGGGGAGATGTCTTCATTTGTTGCAAATATTCGTGTTAATGGTAATGATTCTTTAGGGATCATCGGTGAGCTTACCAATGTGATCTCAAATGACCTTAAAGTGAATATGCAAAGCATTTCTGTTAATTCTAAAAATGGAAATTTTGAAGGTAATCTAAAACTTCAGGTTAGAGATAATAAACACCTTGATGAGCTAATTCATAAACTTCTCAAGATCAAAGACGTTTCTAAAGTTACTCGTGTAGATCAATTTAAAAAGTAAGTCGGTAACCACTACCGTGAACATTTACGATCTCAATATTAGGATCCTCATTCAAATATTTTCGGAGTTTAGTGATATATACATCCATGCTTCTGGTAGTGAAGTAGTTGGAGTCGCCCCAAATGCTATTCAAGGCCTTATCACGAGCTAATACTGCGTTCTTATGTGCAAATAGCATTCGTAATAATTCAGCCTCTTTCGGGCTTATTTTTTGCTCATTTTCATTGATGAATAATGTACGCATCTCATAATTGAATCGATAATTTCCTATCTCGAATTCATTTGGAAAATCTTCAGTCTTTGTGCCTCCATTTCGTTTAAGGATCGCGTTGATCTTACAAAGGAGAACTTCGGAATCAAAAGGCTTAGTAATATAATCATCAGCTCCAATCTTAAAACCTTCCAGAATATCTGCTTTAAGTGTTTTAGCTGTTAAAAATATCAATGGAATGGATTCGTTCAACGTTCTGATCTCGCGTGCGATATCAAATCCATCAATATTAGGGAGCATCACATCCAGTAAACAAATATTGAAAGTATCAGTCTTAAATACACTAATTGCTTTTGCACCATCATCGACCCAACTAACCTGATAATCATGGATCTCCAAATAGGATTTTAGAACTGCCCCGAAGTTTGGATCATCTTCTACCAGAAACACTTTTTTCTTTTCCATGATCAGTCGTTTTTATAAGGTAAAAAGATAGAAAATTTACTGCCGGCATCCAACTCACTCCAAACACTTATTTTTCCGCCAAATGATTCGATAATTGCTTTTACATAACTTAAACCTAATCCGAAACCTTTGATATTGTGAACATTCCCTGTAGGCACACGATAGAATTTATCAAAGATCTTTGTTTGGGTTTCTTTCGACATTCCTAGTCCTTTATCCTCAACAATGATCTGTATCCCATCATTTGTATTTAGAGTCGTAAGTGTGATCTCAGGAGCTCCTTTGGTATATTTAATTGCATTATCGAGTAGATTGTTCATCACATTTGTAAAATGGATTTCATCAACCTCAAAATGCGTAGATTCTGCAAGGAATTCAGTATTGATATGTCCTTTATGCTTCTCAACATGTAGAAGGATATTCTTTAAGGATGCGTGAATCAGATGGTGTAGATCAAATGTAGCAAGATTTAGTTCCAGATCTTTCTTATCAATTAATGACATTTGTAATACATTCTCAACCTGAGCATTCATTCTACTATTTTCTTCCTTGATGATATTTGTATAATATCCCACTTGTTTACCATCTTTAATAACATTCGGATTGTTGATGGAATCAACAGCTAATGAGATCGTTGCGATTGGAGTTTTAAACTCATGCGTCATATTATTAATAAAGTCAGACTTGATCTCAGAAATCTGTTTTTGCTTAATGATCACATAAATAGTATATGTGAAGATCAAGATGATGATCAATGTAAACAAAACAGAACCACCTAACAACATTAAAATGGATTTGAAAATATGAGCTTGTTTATTTGGAAAATCCACAACCAGAAAACTAGGTTTATGTGTGAAATGACCAGGGTGTAAATTCGCTTTATACTTAGACTCAATAATTGATTCATCAACATCCTGGGAATTCAATCTGAAAACTGGTTCTTCTTCATAATCCACTACTGCATAATCGAAATCAAGATCAATATCTCTTTCATCTAGTTCATTATCAAGAATCTCATCAATATCAACATCTTTTAAATGCTCATAAAAAACCTTATCTGTTAAGGCATACTCATAAGCTATCTTTTTTACTGTTTTTCCTAGTTTGCTGATCTTATGTTCAATGATCTCTTGTTTTTTTAGTTCTTCTAAAACTTCCTTCTCACGTTCTATGATCTGTAACTGCTTTTCTTTTAACTCTTGTTTAAGCTTGGATCTGGATTCCAGGTCTCTTAATTTGTCGAGCCTTGATTCTACAGCTATTACCTGATCACCCATTAAATGTATTGTGTCACTTGTAGTACCGGTAACATGAACAACGGTATTTAGCTTCCCATCTTTATGTTCGGTTTTTACCTTCCATTCTACAGGCTTAGCATTGAAAATTACTTTCTTATCATTATCTGTGGCAACAATACCGTAAGCTTCAGCTGTTTCTTCTACATCTGCCAGTTCAACAAATACATCGGTATCAACCATTTCTTCAATATGAAATATATTTTCGAATAAGGAATCTGCAGATGAAAGGTCGATAACAGTATTAACCTGGTTATTGAAATAATAGTTATTAGAATCAGAAGGTACTCTATACTTTATTCTATTCGTGAAGAATCTTGCTGCATCATTGGTCTCCAATTGATCAACAGCTCCCAAAAGGGCAAGATTTACTGCTCGATCGAATTGAGACTCCTTAACGCTGATGGCTTGTTTAACCCATAAGAATTGCACGCTGATTATTCCAATCAGTGCAATACTCATAATGCCTATTATCAGCTTGATCTGTAATCTATTCATGTGTCAAATGTATCAAATAATCTATGAGGAAAGTGAAACTTTAACTTTTCCTTAACCTATTTTAACGTAGCTTTAACTAGCAGTCTTTCAGTCTTAAACTAGATTTGTAATCAAACAATAAAAGCAATCAAATGAAAAAAATCACAAACACAATTAAAGTTTTATTTGTAACAGTTTTTGCACTGACTACAACATTCGCTTTCTCTCAAACAGTAACTGAAGATACCGAAGTTAAGAAGAAAGAGAAAAAGATCACTATTAAAAAGGTAAAAGAAATTGATGGGAAGAAAGTAAAATGGGATACAACTCTTGTAATTACTGATGAAAACAGGGAAGAAGTAGAGAAATATCTTCAGGAAAACGGAATGTCGATGGCGAAGCGAGTAAAAGTTCACATTGATGAAGATCGATTAAAAGAGAAACTAGAAAAACTCGAAGAGCATGAGATCATTATTAAAGAGTTAGGTGAAAGAATTGATGGAGTAGAGCTTGAGCGTAAGATTGAAGTGATCGTAAAAGAAGCTAAAGAGCATGCCGGTGAGAATGTTTGGGTTTCAGGAAATGGTAAGGTATTTACAATTGATGGAAACAAGATCCACATGGATGTGCATGGCGATAGCTTAGAAAAACACATGAAATTGATCGTTGAAGCACACGGAGATGAGCTAAAAGAGATCGAGTGGACAGCCGAACATAAAGCTGATATGGAGAAATTGATGAAAGAACATCAACACAAGATCATTCTTCATAAAGAGAAGCTAGGTGATATGAAGAAGAAAATGAAAGAGGTTTATGCTATTGCTTATGCAGATGGTAAAGCACATAAATTAGCTCTTGAATCGCTTGATTCTTTGAATATTGATTTTGATTTCGATTTTGATGTAGATAATGACTTTGTATTTGAAGTTGATACAGATGTTGATCATGATGTGGTTTTCGTTGGTAAAGGCGGCGACCATGCTAAAATGAAGAAAATGTGGCACGCTAAAAAAGGTGATAAACATGGGAATGTAATGTTCTTTGGTGATGACCATTTCAGTTTTGATATGACTATGAATGAGGATCTTGAAGAAGAAGATTTTGCAATTCTTAAAAAAGCAGGTATCAAGAATACTGAGAATGAGCTGGATATTGATAAATTACATTTGAAATTTGAAGATGATGAATTTGGTTTGATCTTTAAACTAAAAACAGAAGGTAAAGCAACAATTAAGGTTGTTGACGCAGAAGGTGAAGTAGTATTCAATGATAAAGTTCAATACTTCCCTGGTACATATCATAAATCAATGGGATTATCAACTGAGCAAACCGGTAAATATTTTATCTACATTGAGCAAGGTGGTAAAGCATACAGTACAAAATTTACAATAAACTAATAATAAGTGATAAATAATATGAAGGGTCGGTAGTAATTGCCGACCCTTTTTTTTAGCTTTGTGCATAAGCTATGATAATACAACTATTCATATTCGTCATCATTTTCATCATCTTATCAATTATATTCTTTATTAAGAAAAAGAAGATCATTGGTGGGTTATTCGTTATGCTGGCGGTATTTAGTTTTATCCTAGGTTATATTGTTATTACTCTTTACCCTCAAACCTGGCCTTTCTGATATGAAAAAACTGATCGTACTTATTGCGCTTTTATCTTGTACAGCATTAAATGCTCAAGAACTAATGGAATCTGATTATTATGTGAAAATCAAGAGCGGTGTAGCTATTCCATTGGGTGATTTCGCTGGAAATACATTATATGAAAGTGCTTTTGCCGATCCCGGTTTTTTTGCGGGAATTGATGTTGGTTGGAAGGCATTTGATCGATTAGGTTTTATTGTTAGTGGTGATCTTGCAATAAATCCGGTAAGAGCTTCTGATCTGGGAGCTGCAAAAGTAGCTGCAGATCCATTTCTTATCGATCTGCGTACGCGTTCAGAACCTTTTAAAGTCTTTTCTGCTATGGGAGGTTTAACTTATGATTCTGAGATCTTCAAGTATTTAAATATCAACTCATTTGTAAGTATAGGAATGGCGTATGGAGAAACACCTTATACCTTATATAAGTCGCAATATTTTCTAACAGGTCCGGATTACTTCGAAATAACTCCTGCTGGAAGTTATGGTTTCGCATATAAAATTGGGGCTGATCTGGAATATGACATAAAAACACAATGGGGAACCTTTGTAGGCGCATCATATATGCATACAAAGTTCAGTTTTAAGTTCATCACCAATGGAGGGACAGGAGAACGAATAGAAAATAAAAAAGTTGACCTCCTGAATGTAGTATTCGGTATCAGACTTAAACTTTAGCAGTTTGCTTAGTCTCTTGTAGTTCTGTTTTAGCCAGATTGATCTTCTTAAAATACTGAATGTCCAAACGATGTGTTTTACCGCTAAAGACAACGATGCCGCATGCTCCAGGCAATCCGTCATGATATCTTTTAAAGCCAGAAAATTTTACACCAGGTGTTCGGATGATCTTTTTTACAGTCTCTTTCGAAATATAACCAACCCCGCTAAGTAAATAGCGAAATTCAATCATGCATTTTAGTCTTAGTAAAACAAAAGTAGAAATTTTTTATGGCTTGCAACTAGCTGTAAACACTACTTATTAACAATTGAATGTCAATACGTATTGAAGCGAGATATGTAGATGTATCACTTTAATAGATTGATTTGGCTGTATATGAGATCAGTAATCAGGTAGTCAAGTAATCAAGTAGTCGAGTAAACCAGTTGTCAGGATGTCTGGTTGTTAATAAGTTAATGATTAATAGAATAGTTCAACTATTTAAGGGACTGTTCAAAAAAGTGTGTCATGATTAACTTTATAAATTAATAATGAATAATTATGGCAGAATCAGAAAAAACCAGAAAAGAGCT
>PARP01000023.1 GCA_002711565.1 Bacteroidota bacterium | reverse complement strand
AATCAATATCCTGGCATTCATCATATGAGAATGAAAAATCAATGAACTCTTCTTTATACTTCTCTTTATTGTCTTCTGTATTGTAGATCGTTGTGATGATCTTTCCTTTTGTGAACATTCCATATTCCTCACAACCTTCTGTACCATAGTCAAATGTGATCACCCAGTTCCCATCATCAGTAACTTCAGTGATGGTAGCACAAGACTCATAATCGTCGTACCAAGTGCTATCATTATCAGATTGTTTCAATGATCTTGCTTTTAATGATCTAGGCGACATATTCATCATTGTAGAAGTTGTTCTGAACATGCTGCGGGCTTTAGAAAGATCCTGCTTTAATGATCTCAATTTAGTTGAGGATTGTTGTTTGTTTTCCTTCTTCGTGTCTGGTTGAATACTGTCTTGCTTCTGACAAGCTGTGATCGCAAAAGCAAAACTTAATAAAATGATCAATAATCTAGTCTTCATAATAAAAGGTATTAGTTAATAATTAAGATTTTATTTTCGAAATGAAAGTCTAATCCGGTTGATAAGCAGATGATCTGCAATACCGTATTCAGCTCTTTGTCTTTTATTTTTCCTGTGAAATATTGGTTCTTCAATTCAGGATGCTTGATCTCCAAATCATAATGCTTACCGATAACTTTAAATACATGATCCAAAGAATGATTCTTGAAATTGAATTGTAAATGCGACCATTCAGGTGTTGCAGAATGATCGAACTTAAATCTTTGGAGTTGTGAATCTATTCGCTTACTAAGATCGCCTGGGATCAATATATTCTGATCATTATTCAGAAAGCTGTTTACAGCTACTTTCCCTGTGTAGCAACTAACTCTAAGCTCATCAATCGTTCCGATAACCTCAAAGCTGGTACCCAAAACCTGTACATTAGCTTCATGAGTAAGGACTGTGAATTTTTCACCTTTAGCTACTTCAAAAAATCCAATACCATCTAATTTCAGATATCTTTTATCTTTCCACGATTTAGTATCGAAACTTAGGCTGCTATTCTCATTTAATGTAACAAGAGAGCTGTCAGGAAGGTAGATCTCCATGATCTCGCCAGAAAGTGTATGATATTCTTTGATCGAATTATTCAGGAAGAATGATAATGCGAAGAAAATGCAAATACTTGCTGCAACAGATATGGATGTATATAATCCAATTATTTTTTGTCTTCTGCTACTAATCTTCTTCTGAAGCTGATCATAAACAACATCTTTATTGGATGTATAAGGCATACGAAAATTCTCGATGATGAATTCAAAGGCATTTCTTCTGCCTGATTCATCTTTTAGGTCATATTTTCGTTTTTGCTTATTCAATTTCGCTGCTTTTATGATGTATACAAGCGAGAATTGAAATACCCTACCCTAATTAATAGGTAATTGTGAATTTTTAATTTTTAATTGTGAATTTTATAATTGCAAGAGGCGAGAAGCGAGGAGCTAGAATTTGAGGTTTATGAAGAATACCGGGAGGAAGCCGCTGGTTACGATGTTGGTAGTATGGATGTTGAATTCATTTTCAAAGTCGGAAACATCCACGAATTTTTTACGGATAATGTTCTTCTTATTGTAGATATTCAATAATGAAACTCCCATTTCTCCTCTAAGTTTTTCATTTCTGAAGGAATAAACAGCAGCCAGATCAAGCTTATGATAATCGGGAAGTCGATTGGTATTATAATTTGTTTGAGCTTGTGAGAAATCGGTAAATGGATTTCCGGTTGCATACGACCATTGATAAGAGAAATGCCATGGACCGCTACGATAAATGCCGCTTAAGGTCCATTGAAATTTACGATCATTATTTGCCGGATAGAAATTTCCATTATTGATCTCATCAAATTGAGTTTGTGCATTTCCGTAAGAGAAGGAAACGATTCCGGTGAATTGATTAAATCGTTTCTTAATTAATAGATCCAGTCCCGAAGCATGTTCTTTACCATTGAAATCATTTAGATATACATTTTCCTGAAATTCTTCCGAAAACTGAAGGTAACTGATCGCAATTCCTTTGCTTCTTCTGGAATAGAGTTCCAGACTTATAAACCAATCTCTGGTAAAGTAATTCAATCCTCCCTGAAGATGAACAGATTTTGATGGATTAACTCCATCATGTCCTAAGATCCAGTAATTGGTAACATTCCCCAGATTGTCAATTTGCGTTACATTACTGATGAATTGATAATACAATCCGAACTCTGAATGAAACTCCAGATTATCACTTAAATGATAGATCATCGAAAATCGAGGTTGCCAATAGATCTCTTCATTCAATTCTAAATAGGTAGCTCTTAGGCCCGGTTTTATATTCAGATCAGGAGTAGGCTTTAATTCCAGTTCTCCAAAGAATGTATAGGTATTTGTTTTGTCATCGAATTCGATATTGTATACTTCTTCTTCAAGTGTATCATATCCATAAAATGCTCTAATAGAGTGATTTCGAAAATGCACTCCAAAATCAAGAATAGCTTTCTCAGAATAGGTATATGTATTTTGAAAATTCAATTGGATACCTTTTATGGAATTCTCATCACTAAAGGTCTCTTCACCTAATTGCGTTCCATTATCCGTTTCTTCTGAGTAAGTAATAATTGTATTATGCTTGTTCTGGAAGTCAGAATAACCCAATGTTGCTTGTGAATAGAATCTTGAGCTATGCTGTCTGCTCCAGTCCAAACTAACGCCTTTATTTGTCCAGCGTTGATCATCTTTTACACTGAATTCAAAAAAGGTATAATCCTCTTCATATCCATAATCCAGTTTATCGGCACTCGAAAAGAAACTAAATGCTAATTTTTCCTTCTCACCGGAATGTAAGGTGTATTTAATATGATAATCGTGATAGTTGAAGCGCGGAGAAGCTTCATTATCTTCATTCTGAATATCTTCAATATTCGTTTTCGACTTACTTACATTGAATAGCTTATTATATAAATATGTTTTCAGAAACTCAGTATAAGATTTTCGACCTGCAAAGAGTAATGTTGAATGATCACCAATCGGGATCTCAGTCAGCATATTTGCACTAAGAAGGTTAACAGACAGGTCGAAGCTTGGTTTGTATCTGTTTCCGGTTTTTCCGGTGATATCAACGATTCCGGCTATACTTCCTCCATAGTTTGCACCAAATCCACCTTTTGAAAGCCTCACATTCTTAACATATTTTGGATTGACAGTGCTAATATTACCTAAGAAATGGTTCAAATTATAAACAGGGAATCCATCCAGCAAAATCAAATTAGATTGTGGCAAGCTACCTCTGATAGAAAGTCCTTCAGTATTTCCAATATTGCTGATCCCCGGTAAGATATTCAATGCATTTAAAACATCAGCCTCACCAAGATTAGGAAGATAGTTGGTCATGTGAGGATTAAATACCAAACTTCCGGCATCTTCTCCCTTTTCGATCAATTCCGACTGTTCTCCTACTACTGTGAATGATTTGATTTGAAGTGTTAAACGTTTAAGCTCAAATTGATATAGTTCTTGTGCGTCTAAGCTTAATAAAAGACTGTCAATTCCTTGNTAACCAATGTATGTGATCTTAATGTTGAAAGGGTTTTGATCTTTGATAGGAATGCTGAAGAGCCCTAATTCATTGCTGGTAGTCCCTAAAGAATCTTTATAAACAATATTTGCAAAGGGGAGAGGTTCGCCACTTTCATGATCCTTAATGATCCCTTCAAAAAATACATTCTGAATTAGTTTAGACTTTTGTGGACAAGGATAGATCGTATAGGTTTCTCCGATCAGATTCCAGCATAATGTAGTTTGATCTAATAAAACAAACAATACATCATCTATACTTTTAATCGTGAAACTTGCACTAACATTTGTTTTGCTCAGTAAAACAGGATCATAGGCGAATTGCACTTTATACTTATCAGAAATTTCTTTGAGAACCTGATCCAATGCTTTATTCAGCACATCGATACTGATCAACTCATTTGAAGATTGAGCAAATATGCTGTGAGCACAAAAAAGTAATATGATCACACTGATAAGAAACCGCTTCACTACTTCTCCTTTTAGTTTATGCTAACTTTTTTGTTTTGATGGTCGATCGAATATTCCAGACCCATTGGCAAACAAATTGTTTTCAATGCTTCTTCAAGATCTTTATGATAGAATACGCCTGTATAGATTCTGGATTCTAATTCAGATGGTCTTTCGATTTCAATGTTAAATCTACGTTCAACTTCATCCAGAACAAAATCCAATGAAGTCTCTCTGAACATTGAATAACCTTCACGCCAAGTGCTTGTTGTATTTTGATGTGTATATTTCTCTAGTGTTGAATGTTGAGGTTTAATGTACACAGCCTCTTGAGGATTGAGTATGATGGAGTTTGAATGATCATCAACTTCAACTTTGCCTTCATAACATTCTACGATCATGTTTTTATCTCTAGACAATACATTGAATTCAGTTCCCAGAACCGAAACCTTTCCTTGTTCCCCTATAACTTCTACATCACTTCCTTTAGTAATGTTAAAGAATGCTTCCCCTTCGAGTAAGAAGCTTTTCTTTTTCGTCCACCATCCTCTTTTTTGGATGAGCTCAGAACCGGCACTGAGTTCAACAAAACTACCATCTCTAAAACTGATCTTCTTAGCTTCTGAGAATTGTGTAGAATGGTCTGTAGAATATGGATAAACAATTGCTAAACCAATTAAAATAGTGATTGCAGCAGCTGCATAATAAACGATCGGATTGAGCTTTCTTTTTCTTGGCTCGATCTTTTGTTCCAGTTCGCTCCAGATCTCGGCTTTCGACTTGTTGCCTTTTAGCTTTAATCTGCTTGCGTGATCCAATATTTTCTTGTCTTCCGGTTTCATACGACTCAAATATTTGATGTCCTTAAATCTTTATATTCAATTCACTTCTTAAACTTACCAATGCATTATGCATGTGTTTCTCAACGGTCTTTACACTTACTCCAAGCATTTCAGCGATCTCTTTATAGGTGTGTTTATCAACCTTACTTAGAAGGAATACAGTCCTGCATTTATCAGGTAGCTTTTCAATACTCCTTTTCAACTGTTCATCAAATTCTTTTACCTCCAAAAGGAATTCAGGGTTCGCCTGATCGAAATCGCTAAGATCAGATTCCAGATATTTATAATGCAGTTTTTCCCGTTTGTATTGATTGTTGAAAAGATTTGAAGCAATTGTGAAGAGCAGCGAAACAAGTTTTTCATCATTAACATCTTTTCTCTTCTCCCAAAGTATCAGAAATACTTCCTGACAAAGATCTTCGGCTTTATCCATATCTCCTGTTCTATAATACAGGAAGTTACGGATCTTCTCAAAGTGAAGATCGAAGACCTTTTTAAACCATTTTTTATCTTTTCTGGATGAACTAAAGGATAAAAACATGAATGCGGGTTAAGTTTTTGATTCGAACTTTAGATTATATGCATTGTAACGATTAAAAATACATAAACAATACATGAAGTGAAAAAAAAACCTCCTGATTTCTCAGAAGGTTTTTTTAGATATGAGTTATGAGATATAAATTATAAGCTTTGAGATCTTCATCTTATATCTCATCTCTTTTATCTTATCTCTTGATTGGTTTTCCCATTGGAAGAACAACTTTACCGGCAACATCATTGATCACGATACCTGCAAGCATATATAATGCAGCACATGCACAAACGATCAATTCGTAACCTGCAACAATATTAAGGATAGGGAATCCGAAGTGACCAAGGTCAAGAAGGATGAATCCTAATAATAAAGTAACGAAAGTGAAAGTCATTGCAGTATGGATGTATAGAGAAGCATAAGTTAAGATCGCTGTGAAGATCGTCCAAACGATTAGGTAATACCCAACATCAGTTCCTGAAGAAGTATAAATACCGTGATAATTCAATAACCAGATAATTCCTAAACCGATCCAGAAAGCTCCGTATCCTGTAAAAGCAGCAAAACCGAAGTTATTTCCACATTTTTGCTCAGCAAAACCAGCGATCATTTGTGCTAATCNACCAAAGATGAATGCCATCGCTAAAACCGGTCCTAATCCCATTAAACCAAGGTTATGGAATTGTAATAATAAGGTAGTAAGTCCGAAACCTGCCAATCCAACTACAGCCGGGTTTCCAATTTTTGTTGTACTCATATTTTTAAATAATTAGGTGTTATGATAAGCGCGCAAAATTAAATCTTTTTTATACGAAATCCGCATAAAATCATACTGATTTTTATCATTTTATATTCAATGTACTTCGATGTTTTTTTAATGTTGATATAAGCTCTTTACAGGTATGTAGATTTTTCAATCTGTTCGTGTGAAAAGTCTTGAAATAGAATGTGTTAGTAAGGGTGTAGTTTAGAATGTTTCTAGGCATTATCCACCCGAATCTTTTATATTTTTACGTCTACCAAATAATCAACCATGGATAAAAAATCGAAAAAAGGGATCTCCAGGCGAGAGTTCATGAAGGTTGGTGGAGCCGTTGGTGCTGCACTTAGTCTTGGTGGAGCTGCTGTTGCAGGTTTTGTTTCCGGAAGAAGTAAGGATACCTATACCGGTTGGGGCCCTGCACCTTATGGGGAAGATCAGTTTTTCAATCGTAAGCCTTTTTACGTAGATAAACCAACCTATGAAGTTGTAGGAAAACCAGAACGCATCAGATATCTGGACAATATTTTCAAACGTAATGGTGAACTTTACCGTTTGATGTATGCTAAAGATGGTGAGCCAAAATGGGATCTTTCTAAAGGAGCGGAGGACTTACCTGAACCTTTAAAAACTTATTATCTAAATAATTCCGAGCGACTAGCGGAATTCAAAAGAGCATATTATAAAGCTGATGAACAGCATAAGAACTGGCCAAAATATCAGGATCAATTCTTTATCGCCGATGCCTGGTCTACAGCGCATTCAACATCCTTTAGAGGTAGAGGAAGTTTTCCTCTTGAACCTAAAGGACCACCTGAGGAAAGTGATTTCAATGGTGTTACCATGAAACCTTATCCATTAAAATCACCTAAGCATGGTTCTGAATTAATAAAGAAGATCTCACATACTTTTGGAGCTACACTCGTAGGAGTTACAGAACTGAAAGAGGAATGGGTTTATCAGGGTTATCTGCGTGGAGTGGGTAAAACTGAATTCAAAAAACCGGAGCATTGGAAGAATGTGATCGTAATTGCAGTTCCTCACGAATGGGATGCTTTATATGTGAATCCGACTTATGGAACCTCTTATGATGCATACTCCAAACTGAATTTTGTTGCAGGTAAGATCGAGATCTTCCTCCGTAAGATGGGTTATTCTGCTCGTATTCATGTTCCTCCAGTTGATTATGATATTATTGTTCCTCCAATAGCTATAGATGCCGGATTAGGAGAGTTTGGTAGAAACGGAATTGTGATCACTCCTGAATTAGGTGCAAATACAAGATTGGCAGCTGTGACTACGGATATGCCATTGGAACCGGATAAACCAATTGATATTGGGATCAAGAAATTCTGTGAAAAATGTAAGATATGTGCTGAAGAATGTCCAAGTGGCTCAATAAGCATGGATGATGCACCAACAAAGAATATTCGCGGATTCAAGCGTTGGGATATCGATCAGGATAAATGTTTTACTGTCTGGAATTCAGTGGCGACAAGTCATTCGCGTGGTTGCAGGATCTGTTTAGCCGTTTGTCCGTATTCCAGAAAGAACAACTGGATCCATAGATTAGCCAAAGAAGTTGATCCTTACGATCCTTCGGGAGCATTTGCGAGTGCGATGCTAGCAATGCAAAAGAACTTCTTCGAATATCCTGGAGCTAACGAATACCTTCCTCCACCTGATGGTTCGAATAAGACGTATGGTGAGCCACCCGAATGGCTGGATTCAAGTAAATGGTTTGATATTTAAAAATTGAAATTATGTTAGAGATATTTTCAGAACCCTTCTTCTGGATCATTATGGGCGCATGCTATACATTCATGTTTCTGGGTGCTTCCTATTGGGCTAAAGACCTAGGATTAAAAATGAATGTCTGGAAATGGTTATTCACCGGATTCTGGTTTGCTTTGCTGACTTTAACGATCTCAGGTGGTTTTACCCTTTTTGGTGAGAATGAATGGAGAGCAGGATATTACTTCTTAGGCTTCTTAGGAGTGATCGTAATTATCCTTGCAGTAGTATTATGGAGAGTCGTAAAGTGGAATCCACAAAGCAAATAAGCATACTCAGAAGACTAGAATGGCCAATCGCTATCATTGCCATTGTTGGCATATTGATTGCCTGGTTTGCTGGTGATTCTCTTGATAGAAAGAGAACCGATCAGTTAGTGATATCTTTTATGCAAAATCATGATGTTGAGCTACTTGCGCAGGATATTTGTATGCTGAACAAGGAGGATAGTTCTAACTATCTGGTTTTCTCTGAATCTGTTGGATATTCTGGCAAGGTCAAGGTATTAACAACTTACTCATCAGGATTAAGTATTGAGAAAATTGATATCGTAAGTCATTCCGAGACCTACTCATATTTTCAAAGACTTAATGAAAATGATTTTTTTGATGGATTTACTGGAATTGAAGTGCAAAACTTCGAAAGTGAAAAGCCTGATGCCATTACAGGAGCCACGAAATCCACAGATGCGATCAATAAGGCGGTTTCAGTCTCAAACTTGAAGCTTGCAGAGCATTTGAACTTCTATCTGAAAAATTCGGAACAAACCAGCTCATTCATTTTTGGTTTTAAAGAGGCTTTATTATTGATTCTTTTCGGACTGGGAATTCTTTTTCGCATTTTGAAAGGAAATATCGCAAAGCTTATTAAATGGCTAAGTGTGATCACTTCAGTGGTATTTCTGGGTTTTTTATGGAATAATTCATTGTCACTGGCCAAGATCAATACATTCTTACTCGGATTTTGGTTTGATGATCTTTTCTATTTGATCATGATCCTAGCAACGCTATTGATCTTAATTATCTCAGGGAGGAATTATTACTGCAATGGAATTTGTCCTTTCGGGAATTTACAGGATCTGGTCTCATTATTAGGGAATGCCAAAGAAAAGAAATTGATCCTGCATCAATGGTGGAAATGGTTGCAAAGAAGTCTGGCCTGGATCGCAATTATTCTTGCGCTTTTATTCAGAAATCCAGGCTTGACAGATTTTACTGTATTCTCCGCTGCATTTGATTTTACCGCTTCAGATATCATCATGGGACTAACAGCCTTAATGCTTTTAATGTCCTTATTCTTTAAAAGATTTTGGTGCTCATACCTTTGTCCGGTAGGAGCCAGCCTCGACCTGATCACCTTATTCAGAACTAAAACAAGATCATTATGGAAAAGAGAGCAAAGCTGATCAGTATTATTAGTTTGTTGGTTTTATTAGCTTCCGTGATAATGATCATCACTGATGGGATCGGGAAATTTAGTAGAATAGAAAAAGTTGAAACTACAGATGGATCAACAGAAGAAATCCCACAAACGCTAAATGATTCTGTGCGATTATGGGATAATAGTGAGTTTGTTGAAGATTAATTCTTATAGATTTAATTGAAGTGTTATACTGGAGCTCTGTTCACTTCCAAGTAGAACGATGATCAGATAAATGATCAAAGTGATCACGATCTTTTCGCTTAATAAAACCACAAAAAAGCAATTCTTTAATGCTTTGGAAGGTCTTTCATCTTCCTTTTTCTCCTCATACTTCATTTTATAAGTAACCGGAATAAAAAGTAATATGATTCCTGATAAGGATAATATCAACAGTATATAGATCTGGATCCAGAAGTTTTCCATATTTATACTTTTGGCAATATCCGGACCTTCCGACAATAAGCTTATCGAAAGAGCTACAAAAGCAAGAAAATAGGATGTATAAGTACTTGCTGATCTTATACTGTCCAAAGTATCCGATTTACATCTGCCTGCATCGCCCCAAGCCTTTTTGTTCTTATAGGTAAACCAATAATCGTATCCTATAAAACAAATAATTGGAAGAAGCATGATGTAGTGTTGATCTCTTAACCAGAATCCTGCGCAGTAGGTTAGGAATGTTATTCCATAAATGAAAAGTATGGCTGAATCATTAAAAAAGGCATTAGAACTCTTTTCTTCTTTTAAAGTCATATTGAAATTCCTCCTGTGATGGATTTGACGATAATATTGATCAGTTTTCCTTTGAAAACATGGATCCTGACCTTAGCAACTCCCGTTCGTTCAAGTGTTTTCATTGCTAAGAGATCTTTCTTTCCTTCTACCAGAAAAGCTACTTCATCTTTTGTGAGTTCTCCCTGAAGATATTGTTCCGTATATCTTTTCAAGTCTGTTTTGCTTTCATTCAGAAAAGACTTCAAATCATCTTTAGTCTCATTTACATATTCCGCAAAACTGGTTTTGATCAGAGAAGATGCATCTTCTTTGATCTGAGTGTAAATAGTGTCAAAATTAACCGGCATCATATTATTTCCCTTTTATTTTTTTGTTTTCAAATCCTATAATGATATCAAAGGCTTGTTCGATATTCTTTTTTGCTTCGGTGGCAAAAACCTTACTCATCTTTCCCTTCTCTTTCCACTTTTCGATGTATCCTGCATAGAGACCTCCATCAGGATCCAGCATGAGTTTCCACATCTTCACCGTTTCATCATTATTCTTACGGTACTTTTCATATTCATATAACTTCATCATCTCAATTTGGATCTTCTCAGCTTTTGCTTCGTATTTGTTGAATTCTGCGGTCGATTTTTTGATCAATGCAAGTGCCTCAATTTTTACTGAAATACTTTCTTTATATGAATAGTGATCGTAGTATAATGCTGTATTACAGGATTGTATACTTAAGAAAAAAAAGACGATGAATAGAAGCTTGAAGGAGGTATGAACCTTTGATATTTGAATATTCATAAGCTTAGTTTAAAGGGATTTTGTCAAATAATGTTTTACTATGATCGGAAACGAGTATCGGAGGGTCGTGACTCTCTTCCATTAAAAGATCAACGAGTTTGTCGAGATCATCACTGTGTTCATGACCTAACTGAACACCAAACTCCTTTAATTTTTGCATGTTTTCTTTATCCGTATTATCCATACCGCCATCAATGGTTTCAGGCAGTTCATGATTGATTCTGATATATTGATCATTTACTTTTACGGAATCAAAGATCTGTCTTAACTGATAATCAACTGTATCGGCAACTCCCGACATCATCACCGAAATGAGTGGAACAGCCCATTTAATTGCTCCCCAGTGCTCGGCTTTATCATTATTAATCGGTTTTTTACTACTACTGGTTCCCAGAGAGAAGAGTACGATATCTTTTGCCGTAACATTTGCTTTTTGATGTTTCCGCCTGAAAATCTCTCTGGCTTCGCTATATCCACAGAGCGCAGGATTATTCACAAATACACCACCATCGATCAGTGAAAAGCTAACATCCATATCGGATCTGGCAGTTTCTGTTGGGAAATAGGTTGGTGCCGCTGATGTAGCACGTGCAACATCAGTTAACTTGAAGTTATAATACGGATCAACTTCTGCTTTATGTTGACGGAAGAAATGTCCTTTTTGTCTTTCAATATCATAGGAAGTGATCAAACAGGGTTTTTTCAAATTCTTTAATTCTTCTTTTGCAAAGAATTTGCTTAAAACAAGCTCTAATCCGGTCGTATTATACTTTTCCTTGAAAATACCATACCTTAAGAAATGATGTTTAAAGATCTCAGGACCATACTCCTGATATAGATTCGCCACGAAATCGGCGGAATAGGGAAGAGGTTTGTTATGGATAATGTCAGGACTTAAGTAGGCACAGCTAAGAATGCCGCCTGTACTAGTACCACAGATCAGATCGAAATAATCTGATAGTCGCGCATCTTTATTATTTGATTTTTCTTGAAGTTTGGATTCGAGGGCAACCAGAATCCAACCCGGAACGATTCCCCGTATTCCTCCACCATCAATGGATAGAATACGAACATACTTATTGTTCATAGAATTAGGTTAATGTAATAATAATGGGGAGTAGAAATCTATATTAGGCTGATTTCAGAATAAATATACTAATAATTCGTTGGAAATCAAAAACACACCTAAAGTTTTATATTTCTTAATCTTAAGCTATTTGTTACAACACTTACAGAACTTAATGCCATTGCAGCACCTGCAACCATCGGATTGAGTAAAAACCCATTGATTGGAAAGAGTAGTCCGGCCGCAATTGGGAGTGCAATAATGTTATATATAAATGCCCAGAACAAGTTCTGATGAATCGTTTTAACTGTTGCTTTTGAAAGTCTTAGAGCAGATATAACTTGTTTAAGATCAGGGTTTATCAATGTGATCCCGGCACTCTCCATAGCTATGTCTGAGCCACTTGCAAGTGCGATCCCAAGATCGGCCTGCGCTAAAGCTGCAGAATCATTAATACCATCACCAACCATGGTGATATGCTTACCTTGAGATTGTAATTCTTTGATTTTCTCTACTTTTTGGTGAGGTAATAATCCAGCAAAGTGTGTATCGATCCCGGCTTCTTCTGAGATCTTCTTTGCGGCTTTTTCATGATCTCCGGTAAGCATCATTGTTTGAATTCCCAATGATTTGAGTTCTGCTATCGTAGAACTGCTTTCCTCACGGATCTTATCAGCAATGGCTATTATTGAGATCAGTTCAGTTTCAGAACCAAAGTAAACGATCGTATAGGCCATTTCTTCCCATTCTATGATCTTTTTTTGTAGTTCTTTATCGATCTTGATAGCGTATTGCTCGATTAAGGATTTGTTTCCTGCGAAATAAACTGTACCCTCATAAACTGCCTTAATCCCTTTACCACTAAGATTTTCAAATGATGAGAGTTCCAGAGTTTTAATATTTCCCAAATGATTTAGAACCGCAGATGCCAATGGATGTGTAGAATGCTCCTCAAGTGAAAATAGTATCTGCTTAACTTCATCTTCTTCTGATAACCATTCTGTATTTATAACTTCAGGTTTGCCAATGGTGATCGTGCCGGTTTTATCGAATGCGAGAATATCAGTTTTTTTAGCTTGTTCCAAACCTTGAGAATCTTTGATCACGATCCCGTTCTGAGCTGCTTTGCCCATTCCGACCATTAATGCTGTTGGTGTTGCAAGTCCGAGTGCACACGGACAAGCAATGATCATCACACTGATGAAGCGGATCAATGAATTGGTTAATAAGGGTTCTGGTCCGTAGATATACCAAGCTACAAATGTTAAAATTCCAATGATCAGAACGATAGGAACAAAAACAGATGCGATCTTATCAGCAAGCTTTTGAATCGGTGGTTTGGTACTTTGAGCTTCCTTCACAAGTTTGATGATCTGTTGTAAAAGTGTTTCAGAACCAATGCGTTCAGCCTGAATTTGCAAAACAGAATCCTGATTGATGGTTCCGGTAAATACTTGTTTCCCTTTTTCTTTAAAGACCGGTATTGGCTCACCACTGATCATGCTTTCATCAATATAAGATGAACCTTTTTTAACGATGCCATCAACAGGAATTTGCTCTCCGGGTTTAATTAAGACTATATCGTTTTTCAATACAGCATGGATAGGTATAGAAAGTTCTTCATCATTACGAATAACAGTAAGATCTTTAGGTTGTAGCCCCATCAGTTTCTTAATAGCTGATGCTGCTTTTACCTTTGCTTTCTCCTCCCAGAACCTGCCTAATAGAATGAATGTAATGATTACCGTAGCTGATTCGTAATAAACATGAACATTTGTGCCATCAGCTGAAGAAAACTCAGGAATTAGGGTATTTATCAAGCTATAAATGAAAGCTGAACCGGTTCCGATAGCAACCAAGGTATCCATATTAGCAGAAAAATGCTTTAATTGGTTCCATGCATTGATAAAGAACTCCGAACCCGACCAAAATACAACCGGAATGCTGAAGATCAGCATGATCCAATTTGGGTAGGGAAGTAGTTTTGGGAATATCATCGATAAAACAAAGACCGGAAGTGTACAAAGAACAGCAATGATGAGTTTCAGCTTTAAAGTCTTAAAACGTTCTTCTTCTTTTTCACTAATTGAATCCAACTGATCAGGAAGAATAAATTCATAGCCGAAATCTTTCACATTTGACGCCAACTCTGAAAGATCCAATTCAGCATAATCGATTAATACCTCTTTACTCGCGAAATTCACGCGTGCATTCTCAACTCCTGATTGCTGATTCAGGAATTTCTCAACTTTCAATGCACAATTTGCACACGACATACCCATTACAGGCAGATTGATCTTTTTGGATTCTTCCATATCATAAAAATACGCTTTATTTATAAATGAATGTGCATAATCAGTAATTTAGACTGCTCAATCACAAATGAAATTCACCAACTCAAATAGGATCTTATGGGCAGGATATCTGGCTGCGATCATGGTCTTAATGGATCTTACTTCCGTTAATATTGCAATGCCTAGTCTGTCCAGAAATTTAGGAATGGAAATGAATCTGATTTCCTGGATATTAATGATCTCAATGCTTAGTGCTACTAGCTTTGTATTGGTTGCAGGGAAAATTACCCAAAAGCACTATCCGAAAAAGATCTTTATCATCGGATTCATCATTTTTATCATTGGGAATATACTTTCGTGGCTTGTTCAGGATTATTATACATTGCTGATGGTCAGGTTTGTACAAGGTTTTGGAGACTCATTATTATATGTGATCGGTCCGGCATTTATCAGACAACATTTGAAAGAAGATAAGCAACATGCAGCTTACGGGATCTGGATGGCTTGTACAGGTATAGGAATTGCATTCGGACCGCTTTTGGGTGGATTGATCCTTCAATACTTAAGTCCTTCTTATGTCTTTCTGATCAATGTGCCTTTTGCGATCATTGGGTTGGTATTGGTGATTCCGGTTGGGAATCAGGCTCAAGCTCAAGTTCAGACTCAGGCTCAGGCTCAGGCTCAGGCTGACTTTAAAGGTGCAGTTTTAAGTTTTGTTTTTGTTGGAACATTTATTCTGGGGTTAAATCTTTTAAGTACGACTGAATTAATTACTTATGCAATATCGATCCTTGTGGTTTCTATTGTATTTCTATTGCTTTTTATTCGGCATATTAAGAAGGTTGAGAATCCTGTTTTTGAGATCAGTTTATTTAAAAATATGAATTTCAGTTTGGTGGCAATAGGATTCTTCTTATTCTTCCTGGTGAATGTTGGTTCAAGATTTCTTCGTCCCTTCTATTTTGAAGAGTCAAAGCTTTATAGTTCTTTACTTTCCGGTTGGTTGATGATGATCTCTCCAATGTTAATGCTGTTAATCTCGCCCTTTAGTAGTAAACTGAGCAAATCGGTCAAGCCTAAGTGGATCTGTGTGATAGCTACACTTTTCTTGTCAGTATCAATGTTCATGTTTTCATTTTGGGATCAGAATACAAGCATCTATTTTATCATTATCTCGATGATCTTATTGGGAATAGGAATGGGATTGTTTTATCCTACTGCTTCATTTATTGGAATGAAAGACCTGGATTCCAAAAACTCAGGAATGGGTTCAGCGGCGATATCAACAGCTAAAAGTATCGGTAAACTTTCAGGTGTTTTATTCTTCGGATTGATCTTTAGTTTACTAAGTCAGATAAACTACTCAGATGTATTCAATGCCGACGCATTTCAATGGACATTCATCATAGCCACATCGATTGCACTGATTGCAACACTAATAAACCTGAAAATAAGAGTGTAATTATTTCTTAAGGGAAAGTTTTAAAAGGATCTCCTCCGGTAACCAGCCTTGTTCTTTAGAAAGCTCATGTTCACCAAAAACCCATCCGCTATGCTTTTTAATTCCAATGATCACATCACCTGCACCTACCGATAATTCCTTTGCTGTATAATCTTCCAATAACTTAATGTGGTTATCATCTACTATTTCAATGATGTCTTTAGGAACCCAACCCGAATTGATTGAACTTTCGCAATAAACCCAATCTTTCCAATCAGGGTTTTCGCCTTCTTCATTTCTGAACCATGCAACTTCGCCTTCATTTAGAACTAAATGATGTGGTGCATTTGATTCCCAGGGTCTGATGGTGATATACTTCTTTTTCTTCTTCTGCATTAAACGATCCAATTAAAAATCAAATTTACAAAATTTTTCGTCATTTTATCTGCCTCAAAGTGAGGATTTTCGGAGCTTTTAAATGTTATTTTTTTAACAGGAAATTTAACCGATTGATTCTAAGATTATTTCATAAATCCAGATCGTTTACATATTTATTAAATTCGATACTTATTAAGAATAATTACAAATTGTCTTAATGCACGCTATTTTAAGGTTTCATCAGCTCTTTTTAGATAAATTTGAGCCATAAAAATCTAAAAATCATGAAAAAATATTTTGCAATTGTAGCCATTGTTATGATGGTTGGTTTGATCGCTGGTTGTGCTGCTTATAACACTCAGGATCAACAAGCTGAGTTCAAGATCAGTCAGACTGTGATTGATAATGCTAAACAAGAACTAAAAGCTAAATACCCTGACGTTCCTGCTATTCGCGTTGAGCGTGGTGTGGATCAGGTAGCTAATCTATGGAGACTTGAAGACGGAACTGAAGAGGAATTCAAAGCTTATTGTGCAGAGAGCTTCGTTGCCGATGATGAAGCATTGGCTATGTTATTCGATCGCCTGGAAAGAAACTATGAGATTGTTGCAGGTTATATGCTTAAGATGGAGCTTTTATTAAAAGAGCCTATCGATATGGATTGGGGTAAACTAGAGCCAATCGATTATATGTTTGGTACCTATAATCCTTCTGCTCACGTAACTGAAGATTTCTACGCAAATAAGATCGCATTCCTAACTGCATTGAACTTCCCAAGCTATACTTTAGCTGAGAAATCTGCAAATGCCGACAAATGGAACCGCCGCGAATGGGCTTATGCAAGAATGGGAGATCGTTTTACTGCTCGTATTCCTGCAGAGGTGATCCAATACGCTTCTAAGACCGGTACCATGGGTGATAACTACATCAATACATACAATATTTATATGGGTCATCTGATCGGTGAAGATGGTGAAAAACACTTCCCGGAAGACCTAAGACTGATCACTCACTGGGGATTAAGAGATGAGTTGAAATCAAACTATATGGGTGGTGAAGAAGGATTGTATAAGCAAGAAATGGTTTATGCAGTTATGAAAAACATCATCAACCAAACCATTCCTGAAGCAGTTGTAGATTCTAAAGAATACGACTGGAATCCGTTTGACGGAACTACATATAAGAATGGTGAGAAAGTTGAATTAAGCCGCGAGCCGGATACTCGTTATGAGGTTTTATTGAACAACTTCCACATCCAACAAACTTATGACGACTATTATCCAGCAATGCCAAACTATATTCAAAGAAGATTTGAAAACGGTATGGAGATCGCTCAGGAAGATGTAGAAGCTTTATTTACTGATTTAGTTTCTTCACCTGTAGTTAAAGATGTTGCAAAATTGATCGAGAAGAGATTAGGCCGTAAATTACGTCCGTTCGATATCTGGTATAATGGTTTCGCAGGAAGAAGTTCAGTTACTGAAGAAGANCTTGATAAGATCGTTGGTAAGAAATATCCTACGGCTATGGCTTTAGAGCAGGATCTTCCAAACATTCTTGTAAAGCTTGGTTTCAAAAAGAAAGATGCTGAACGCGTTGCAGGTTTAGTAAGAGTTGATGCTTCAAGAGGTATCGGACATGCTTGGGGAACAACGATGCGTAATGAGAAGGCAAGACTTAGAACCCGTGTTAAAGAGGGTGGTATGACGTATAAAGGTTATAATATCGCTGTTCACGAATTCGGTCATAATGTTGAGCAAACAATTACAATGAATGATGTTGATTTCTACTCAATGAACGGTGTTCCAAATACTGCATTGACTGAAGCTTTAGCATTCATCTTCCAAAAGCGTGACTTAGAATTATTAGGGATCAAAGAAGAGAATCCTGAGAAAGTTCACTTTATGGCATTAGCTAACTTCTGGTCGAGTTATGAGATCATGGGTGTTTCTTTAGTTGATATGAATGTTTGGAAATGGTTATATGCAAATCCAAACTGTACGAAAGAAGAGCTTAAAGCGGCTGTTATCAGCATTGCTAAAGATATTTGGAATAAATACTATGCGCCTGTATTCGGTACGACTGATGAGCCTGTATTAGCGATCTATTCTCACATGATCGACAATCCACTTTACTTATCGGCTTATCCAATGGGACATGTTGCCGATTTCCAACTTGAACAACATTTAGACGGTAAAGATTTCGCTGATGAGATCTTCAGAATCTATACACAAGGAGTATACGTTCCTCAATACTGGATGCAAAATGCTGTAGGAAATAAGATCTCTACGGATCCATTAATTGAAGCTACGAAGAAAGCTGTTGAAGTGTTGAACTAAGCTTACTTAAAAGATAATTTCTAAGGCCCCTGACGATGAGTTGGGGGCTTTTTTGTTGCGAGTACAGATTACTTAGTAAGCAGATAGTATGTATCCTGAGGTCGCGAAGCGATCCGAAGGAGTCATCCTTGATGCTAGTACAAAGTACAAAGTACTAAGATAGAAGATATCCTTCTCTCGCTTTCGCGAGATCAGGATTTTATGATTCTTTTGAGCGTTTGTGGAATACGGTATTTAGATTTTGAAGCCAGAGGTAACGAAGTGATCCGAAGGCAAAAAAAAAGTCCGATGCATTGCAACGAACCGATTTGAGTATAATGCGTTTGAATTTTCCTTTCGCATTTCCTTTACATGATATTACATTACAAAAGTGAGAAAATTAATCTAATTGGAGATTAATGAAAGTTTATGGTTTGATTAATAAATTGTTAATAATCATTTGTATACTGTGTTAAGAAGCTCTTCGCCAGAAAGGATAAGTGATTAAATTTATATCTCGAATTCAATACATAAATCCAAGCACTTATCCTTTGATGACTGTTAAAGTATTTGAGTCTTATCTTAGATAGACTCAAAAATGCATTATTTCAACGATAATTCGAATGAATAAATGATTGACATCCATTGATCATTTTGATTGAAAATATTAATCTTACCTTCTTGATTCAGTTGTTTATAAAATGATATATTCTGAGCCACAAAATACTTATTTGGCAGGGCATACGCATTCAACATCCTGGCATTAAAATTCTTCGAAATATAGCCTAAGCTATCTTTATAATCCGATAAACTTCCAATATGAATATATAATCTCGATTTCTTGTTCATAAAGTCAGGGACGATTTCTAGAAAATTAATCAATATTTCATTTCCATTTAACCCACCATCTATTGTCATTGATCGTTTATGCCCGAAATCTTCCAACAAATTTAAAGGTAATATTTCCTGTGGTAGATTAGCTATGATCACATCATACNTATCGGAAAGGTCAGCAAAATAGCTTCCCAAGGAAGTTGTAACTTTAACCTTATTGGCTTCAGCGTTTAGCTCTGTGTTTTGTATTGCCGCTAAACTAATATCGGTTGCATAAACTTCTGCACCTAATTTAGCTGCCAAAATTGCCAGAAAACCACTTCCTGTGCCAATGTCAATTACTTTTTCTCCTTTATTTATTTTGATTTCATTTGCGAAAGGAATTACAAAATCTGAAGGCGGAAATACCTCAGGCTGAATATCTAATTGAATATTTGTATTATGTAAATGATAAGATCTGTGATCCAACTCATCTACGAAAAAACGAGGAGTGTTCATATTATATTCTATTTAAAGCCTTATCCAAATCATTTAACAAATCTTCGGTAGATTCAACTCCAACAGACATTCGGATTAAAGAATCAGTAATTCCGAGTTTTCTTCGATCTTCAATAGGCACCGAAGCATGTGTCATCAAGGCAGGTAATTCTATTAATGATTCAACCCCGCCCAAACTTTCTGCCAGTGAGAAATAGTTAAGATTCTCGACAAATTTTTTGGATTTCGATAGATTTGTATCAAGCTCGAAAGTAATCATTCCGCCACCTCCTTTCATTTGTCTTTGGGCAAGATGATACTGAGGGTGCGAATTCAGCCCAGGATAAATGACTTTTTTTACTTTTTGGTGTACTTCCAGATATTCTGCGATCTGTTGACTATTTCTATGGTGTTCACGCATTCTCATGCCTAGGGTTTTTATCCCTCTTAATACCATATAGCTATCAAATGGCGATAAGATAGCTCCGGCAGAGTTCTGAATAAATTGTATCCGTTCATAAAGCTCAGAATTGTTAACCATAACAGCTCCCCCGATAGAGTCACTGTGTCCATTAATATATTTTGACGTACTGTGCAAAACAATATCAGCTCCTAAATCAAGCGGATTTTGAAAGAATGGACTCATAAAAGTGTTGTCGACCAACGTGATAATTCCATTTTGATTTGCAATCTTTGCGATTGCCTGAATATCACTTAATTTTAACATTGGATTGGTAGGGCTTTCAATCCAGATTAATTTAGTCTTATTTGTGATATGATTCTTAACTAACGAACTCTTAGAGGTATCAACGAAACTAAACTGAATATTGAATTTTTCTTCAAATACTTTTCTGAAAAGTCGCTGGGTTCCACCATAGAGATCATCTGTCGTTATTACGTGATCTCCACTTTTGAGCAGGGCCAGTAGAATAGAAGTCTCTGCGCCTAAGCCTGAAGAAAATGCCAGTCCATATTCGGCATTTTCAAGCGCTGCAAGTTTTGATTCTAAGGCCTGTCTTGTCGGATTCAAAGATCTGGAATATTCAAAACCTCGCGTTGGATCTTGTACATCTTTGCGTGCAAATGTAGTAGCTAAGTGTAGAGGTGCAATAACATCACCACTTGTAGTTTGATTAAAATCTACTTCTTCGCCTATATGTATACTTTTTGTTGAAAATTTCATGTCTGATTTTTTTGTTTATTTCTTAATTAAAGTCCTTTTGAGACTAACCATTTATTATTATAGAGGGTACTAAGATAGTTACGGCCATGATCTGGAAGCAATACAACCACAACATTATGCTCATTTAGTTGTTGAGAATATTGAAGAGCAGCATGAATAGCAGCTCCACCAGAAGAACCTGTTAGAATTCCTTCATTTTTTACAAATTGTTTTGCAGCTTTAAATGCATCTGCATCAGATACAGATATAATTTCATCAATTAAATCGAATGCAACAATTGGTGGAATAAAATCTTCCCCAATGCCTTCAATTAAATAAGAATGGGCCTTCACTTCATTATTATTAAAGTAATCTTCATAAATTGAACCTATAGTGTCGATGCCTATTATTTTAATGTTAGGATTTTTCTCCTTGAGATATTTTGCCACTCCTGAAATTGTTCCGCCTGTACCAATACCGGCGATGAAATGTGTAATTTGACCTTTGGTGTCATTCCAGATTTCCGGACCGGTTGATATATAATGAGCTTTTGGATTACATTCATTAAAATATTGATTAGGAGAAAACGAGTTTGGGATTTCATTGACCAGACGTTTTGCCACTTGATAATAACTTCTTGGATCATCAGGTTCCACATCGGTTGGTGTTCGAATAACTTCTGCTCCATAAGCAATTAAGATATTTTCTTTTTCAGGACTCATCTTATCAGGCATTGTGAAGATTAGTTTATATCCTTTTAGTAAACCAACCATGGCTAATCCGAGACCTGTATTTCCAGAAGTAGGCTCAATAATAGTACCTCCTGGTTTTAGTAAGCCTTTCTGCTCAGCTTCTTCAATCATCGATAAGGCGATTCTGTCTTTGCTACTGCCTCCGGGATTAAATGATTCTAATTTGGTTAAGAGTAATGGGGAAAGGCCATTTGTTATATTGTTTAATCGAACCATAGGCGTATTTCCTACGGTTTCGAGTATATTTTTGTAATAATTCATTTTGTATTCTTTTAATTTCATTTTCAAATTATATTTTATTATAAGCTATTGCTAATGAGTCAAGATGAAGAAGCTATAGTTATATAGCTTTTCCGGAATTGTAAAGAAAATGTTTTTATCCGCGTGAAAGCCTATCGCTATAAAAGCTCATTAGCTGTAAGAGCTAACAACAGCAGGTTGTAGACAGATGAAACTTATAAATTTTAAAATGATACTGATACATGATATCGTATTCGCACAAGCGAGATAGAAAGAAAAAAAAGTGGAAAAAAATGAAAAAGATGTAAAAAGTTGAAAGAAATTGCTAGCAGCAACAGCAACAGCAACAGCAACAACAACAGCAAGGATGTGCTGATTTGAATAGATGTATTGTAAATTGATCTTTCATCACTGCAAAATTATAACTTTTTTTAATATCTCATCAAATTAGATATAAATTTTTTAGGATTGAAGGTAAGAGAGAAGTTAAACTGTTTGTAGATTGTCATGTTTATTAAGCTGATGATTGATAATTGATAATTGATAATTGACAATCGTCCAATCAATACTCTCTCGGGTCATCTTCCACGATCGCATAATGGTAATTATCCACCCATTTGCCGCGGATCGGGAGGATCTTAAGGCGTAATCCTTCTCTGGTCATTCCAATTTTTTCCAGGACTTTGATTGAAGCATGGTTTGGAGTTGCTACACCGGCTTCAACTTTATGAAGCTTAAATTCATTGAAGCCAAAATTGACCAAAGACTGAGCAATTTCCGTTGCATAGCCATTACCCCAATATTTGGGATTAAGTTTGTAAAAGATCTCGCCTAATTTGAATTTGTCATTGGATGGGAAAAAACCTGCTTCACCAATTATTTCATTACAGTTCAATAATCTGATAGCCCAGATGAAAGAGGGGCGTGGAGAAGTATTCTTAGATTCCAGATATTGTTTAATCTGCTTTCTGGTGACTTCAATTGATTCAGGAATCCCCATTATATTAAACTCATCAACTTCAGGAAGACAGTATAAATTGTATAAATCTTCTAAATCCTTCAACTCTATTTCTGAGAGTTCTAATCTATTTTGGGGTTAGTTCCCCGCCGCTCTGCGGCGTATATATTTTACTTTTGTATGTATGAGTGAAAGCGAATACATACATAAATCGCATAAT
>PARP01000022.1 GCA_002711565.1 Bacteroidota bacterium | reverse complement strand
TAATAAAAAAATTTGGTTCTAATTAATTTATTGAATTCTAAGCCATTAAAACCATGTAATATAAGAGCTTAGGAATGCAATTTTAACTGTGCAAAATATAAAAAATACCTAGTAAAATCAATTATTTAACAAATTAATTCCAAGCTACGCTAAATCGCTAAAATATAAGAGGATTTAAGTGTAAGGGAATCAGGGAGTTGGATCATCAATATTATTGGTATCTTTTATGTTTTGAGGCGCTAAGATATCTATAAAATATGGTGTTTCCAAAGCTTTTACTAAAAAAAATGAGATCAAAAAGGGGGTGAAAGCTCTCAATTAATTGATTTTAATAGGCAAGCAGAGCTTATTTATATCTAGTTTAATTATATGTATTTAGGGTAATTTTAGGTGAAAATTGATACGCAATTCTAGAAGTAGAATCGCTTATATTGAAGGGTGAATCCTAACATGAAAAAAGCTTGTACTCCAATATAAATCATATCAAAAGAAATCATCAAACTGAGCAATACAGAACTCAAAATTCCTAAGCACATATATATTATATATCCTCTTTTATTTAATCTCCTCATTAATATAATTGAATAAATAAAGAATACACTCAATAAAAAGCCTAAAAGAGAATATAGAAATAGATTAGGTGTGCTTATGGATTCTTCAAGGTAATTATTCAAAGCATTTGTGATCAGGTCGATCTTAAAAAAGCTGATCGTGAAGAGAACAGCAAAGAATGTATAATAAACTAAAGCAAAAACACTAAAAGTGGAGAGAAAAAAACTTGGCTTTGGTATTTGATCTGAATTACTCATACTATTGCATGTACTTGATGTTTTTATGATACAATAATACGAATATGAGCGTAGTTAGTAAACCCATTAATGGAAAAGAATCAAGTTTAATATAAAATGCAGACACAATCAAAAGAAAAATCTGACTAGATGTATAAATATGAAAGCCAGCTTTTTTTAGTTTAAACATTAGAATTGCTCCGATTAATGAACCTAGATAAAGAAACGAATTCCATATACTGAAACCTCTTTTAACACTTAAGTATAATGAAGCTCCTGGAAACTTATCTTCATTTGCACTAAACCATTCTTGAAACAATTCATAATTCAAGGCATACATTACACTTGAAAGAAACATCATACCACTACCGACAAATGTCAGTATGCAAAGTACAGTTAATAAATCCGGTCGGCTTTTATATTTATCCATATTGAAAGTATGCGTGAGCCCATGAATGAACTCACGCAATTATGATTTATTCTAATGAACCTATTTCTTTTTCTACTTCCTCAAGGATCTCACATGATTCAACAAGTTTCTTCATATTGTTATGATCATTGTATAATGGTCTGTCAATATCCAAGAATTCAACATGTCTTCTCACAACTTCTTTGGCTTTAGTTACACCTTTACCAAAGTTATATTCTCTGAAATCCAATGCCTGAGCAGCTGCCATGAATTCAATTCCTAGAACACCATATGCATTATCTAGTATCTGATTGTTTTTCAATGCAGTGTTCATACCCATAGATACAAAATCTTCCTGATCTGCAGCGGCAGGTATCGACTGAATTGATGCAGGAGTTGAAAGAATTCTTTGCTCAACGATTTGCATGTCTGCAGTATACTGACTCAACATTAATCCTGAGAACATACCCGCTCCTTTAGTTAAGAATGCTGGAAGTCCTACACTTAAAGCAGGATTATTTAGTCTGTTCATTCTACGCTCAGAAAGTACAGAGATCATTGTGATTGCTGCTCCTGCCATGTCCATTGGTACCGAAACCGGACTACCCTGGAAGTTAGCACCTGAAAGTTGTAAGTTCTCATCCGGGAAGAAAATTGGATTATCACCAACTCCATTCAGTTCGATCTCAACCTGTGATCTTGCATAGGCAAGTGCATCATGTGCAGAGCCGATTACCTGTGGAGTAGAACGCATTGAATATGCATCCTGAACTTTACATTTGATCTTTTCTTCTTTAAGATCACCACCTGCAACCAATTTGTTGATCGCATTTGCACTTCTTACCGCACCTTTAAATCCTCTAACTTCATGTAATTTAGCAGTGTATGGGCGCATATTTGCTTTCAATGCTTCAAGAGACATCGCAGCTGCAATTTCTGCTTGCTTTAACCAATTATTTGCATCATATAGGAATATTGCACTCATTGCAGTTAAAACATTCGAGCCATTGATAGTAGCTAAACCATCTCGAGCTTGTAAACCAGGAACCTCAATACCTGCTTTGTCTAAAGCATCTTTACCTTCTAATAATTCTCCTTCAAAATATGCTTTCCCTTCACCCATCATTAAAAGAGCGATCTGAGACATAGGTGAAAGATCACCACATGCACCAACAGAACCTTTATCACAAACATAAGGAGTCACACCTTTATTCAGCATAGCTACCAAAGTTTCAGTGATCTCCAATCTTACACCAGAGTTACCGTGAGCATGAACATTAATACGTCCAAGCATTGCACCTCTAACATGTTCGAGCGGCATAGCATCACCGATACCAGCGGCATGATTATAGATCAGGTATTTCTGAAAATCTTTTACCTGATCATCATTTAATACCACTTCTGAGAATTCACCAATACCCGTATTCACACCATACATGATCTCGTTAGCTTCAATCTTTTTTTCCAGCATGGCACGGCATTTCAGGATGCGTTCTTTTGCCTCATTACATAGTTCAACTTTTTTACCATGTCTTGCAACAGCAACCACATCTTCGATGGTCAATCCTGCTCCTTTAATTACATAAGTCATTAGATTCTTGTTTAAGGTTAATATTTTGGGGGATTTTATTTCTAGGTTTTATACGTCTTCTCTCAATGCATCAGGAATGGTTAAGGTGTAATCTCTCAAATACTGAACTGATGCGTCCATTTCTTTACTCATGATCTTATCATCATCGATAAATGAAACGTAATTTCTATAATCTGTAACGAATTTCTCAATGAATTCTGATGATTTTGCAGGTCTTCTGAATTCTAAAGCTTGTGCTGCATTGAATAATTCAATTGCCAGAATACGCTCTAAATTTTGAATAACGCGATAAGCTTTAGTTGCAGAATTTGCACCCATACTTACGTGGTCTTCCTGACCTTGTGATGATTCGATCGAATCAATTGATGAAGGAGTACATAATTGTTTATTCTGATTTACAATTGATGCCGCAGTATATTGAGGGATCATAAATCCTGAATTCAAACCAGGATTTGCAACTAAGAATGCGGGTAATTCTCTTTTACCAGATAATAATTGATAAGTTCTTCTCTCAGAAATGTTCCCAAGTTCTGAAACGGCAATTGCAAGATTGTCCAATGCAAGTGCTAATGGCTGTCCATGGAAGTTTCCTCCTGAGATGATCAGATCATCATCTGGGAAGATCGTTGGGTTATCAGTTACTGCATTGATCTCACACGAGAATACATAAGCAACATAATTGATAGAATCTTTTGATGCACCATGAACCTGAGGGATACATCTGAATGAGTATGGATCCTGAACGTGTGCTTTCTGGCGTCCTATCAATTCTGATCCTTCCAAAATCATTCTGATTCTTTCAGCAGTTTTAATTTGGCCTTTATGGAACCTGATCTGATGCACTAAGTCGTTAAATGGTTCAATTCTTCCATCAAATGCTTCCAAAGAAAGTGCTGCAATGATATCTGCTAATTGTGAAAGTCTGAACGTTTTGATCAATCCGAATACTCCATAAGCACTCATGAATTGAGTCCCATTTAATAATGCTAATCCTTCTTTAGATTTTAAAGTGATCGGATCCCAACCTAATTCTTTATAAACTTCTTCAGTGTTTCTTTTCTCGCCTTTGTAATAAACTTCACCTAAGCCTAATAATGGAAGTGATAAATGTGCAAGAGGAGCTAAGTCACCGGAAGCACCTAAAGATCCTAATTGAAAAACAACAGGAATAATATCATGATTGAAAAACTCGATCAATCTTTCAACAGTAACTAATTGTACACCTGAATGCCCATAAGATAAAGACTGAACTTTAAGAAGAAGCATCAGCTTTACGATCTCTTGAGGTACTTCATCTCCAATACCACAAGCATGTGATTTAACAAGATTACTTTGAAGTGTACTTAATTCTTCTTTTGATATTTGAACATCACAAAGTGATCCGAAACCGGTGTTGATACCATAAATAGGTTCATCTTGCGATTTCATTTTGTCATCTAAATACTGACGACATTTTACGATCATTTGTTTTGATTCTTCTGATAACTCTAGTTTATAATCTTCGTTTAAGATCGCGAAGATCGATTTGAATGTTAATTTTTCCGGACTGATTTTATGTTTTTTCATCTCTCTTTTTCGTTTTAAATAAATAATGCACTTACATAAGCTGTAAAGGCAATGAACATTGAGTAGGAAATAATAAATGGAATAAGCAAATTGCCTTTAAGGGTTAAAGGTTAACAGAGTGCGGTACGGTTTACTTTTATTTTAAACTTTAATAACCAGCTTATCATATTGCTTTTATTTGGGCATAAAAATATAAATTATTTGAATATCAGGAACGTTTAAATTAATTTATCAGGATTCTAGATTTCTCATATTTTTCAATTTACTTTGCATTTGATATGGATAGTAAAGAGATCATTCAAAAAGTTCAGACGCAATCAGCTGTTCTATTATACTTTTATAAGAATAGTTGCTCAGCTTGCCAGGTTCTAAAACCAAAGATCGGAGATTTGATCTCTGAGAAATACCCCAATATTGAAGTGATCTATGTTGATTCATCCGATCATACAGAATTAAGCGCATCAATGTATGTGTTTTCAAATCCTACAATGATCCTGTTTTTCGAAGGGAAGGAATCTAAAAGGTTCAATCAATTTGTTTCTGTATCTGAGCTTACCAAATATCTTAATAAGATGTACAATTTGCTTTATGAATAATAGCATCGCCGAAATATTAGCAAATTCCTTCCAGCAGTTATATCGAAGAAAATTAACTACTTCTTCGGGTGGAAATTTGTCAATGAAAGATGGTGATAAGATCTGGGTTTCGCCGTCAGCTAAAGACAAAGCTTATTTAGAAACTGAGGATTTTATTCCGGTTTGTTATGATGGAAGTTGTCCTGGGAATAAGAAAGTTTCAATGGAAACTCCATTTCATTTAGCACTTTATAAAGCTTATCCGAATACGAAAGCTATCTGTCACGTTCATCCTAAAATTTCAGTTGCTTTAAGTTTGATCAATATTGATGAGATCAAACCAATCCTAACTAGATATAATCTAGGCTTTGCTAATTATGCAATTCCGGGAAGTATTCAATTAGGTGAAAACATTGTTAAAGCTTTTGATGGGGATGTTGATGCAGTTGTTATGCAGAATCATGGTATTATTTTCAAAGGAGATCACATAGAGGGTTTGCTTCCCAAAGTGAGAGAACTTGAACTTTCTTTGGCTTCAGAGTATGATCTATCAGTTGATATGTCATTAAAAGAGGTCATTTCTAAAGATGAAAGTGAAGCCTTTTATCAATGGCGGATCAAAGAATATTTATCAATGGATTCAAATTTCTCGAAGTGTGATCAAGAATATCTACTGACTGCAAATATTCCAAAGCTTAAACAGTATCTTGATGAATTCAAGGAGTTGAACACTGCCATTATTCCTGAAAGTCATATCATTTTGAATGATCTAACTTTTGATGATTCTCAAATGTCAAGTGTCATCTTAAATAGAAATGGAGATGTGCAGATAAAAGGGAAGTCACTTTATCAATGTTATGATAAACTGGAAGTACTCTCATTTACTTTAGAAGTATTGGAAATTGCCCGATCAATGGGCGATCTGAATTATTTATCAAATACTCAAATAAGTGAATTAAATAAAAAGTTTTTAAGCTAATTCCTGAATCAATTGTTCAAGATTTACTGTTTTCTGCTCGCCACTTTGCATATTCTTAAGAGTGATGGTGCCTTCATTCATTTCATTTTCACCAATTAAAGCAACAAACTCGATATTCTTATTATTCGCATAAGTCATCTGCTTTTTCATTTTAGCAGAATCAGGGAAAAGCTCAGCATTGATCCCGGCTTTACGAATATCCTTTAATAATCCTAGACAGTAAGATGCTTCCTTGGCTCCGAAGTTCACAAACATCAGTTTTGTTGTAAATTCTGCATCCGCAGGGAATTTGCCAAGCTCATTCAATACATCATAAATGCGATCAGCACCAAAGGAGATTCCTACGCCTGATACATCAGCTAATCCGAAAATTCCAGTTAGATCGTCATATCTTCCACCACCACAGATACTACCAATTTTTACGTCTGCAGATTTGACCTCGATAATAGCTCCGGTATAATAGTTAAGACCTCTGGCTAGTGTCAGATCCAGATCCCATTTAGTTGTAAGATCCATTTCTTTAAGGTGGTCAAAGATCTCTTTAGCTTCTTCAATTCCTTTTAATCCAACTTCTGAAGCAGCAAGAATTGTTTCAAGTTTTGCAAACTTTTCATCAATACTTCCATTTAAAAGAATGATTGGTTGAAGTTGATCAACAGCAACTGCTGGAATACCTTTATCAAGAAGCTCCTGATTAACTTTTTCAATTCCTATTTTATCAAGTTTATCGATCGCAACCGTGATGTCAATGATCTTCTCAGGCTGCCCAATTACTTCAGCAATTCCTGCAAGGATTTTACGATTGTTAATTAAAACTTCCGTATTGATATTGAGGCGTTTAAACACTTCATCTATGATAACAACTAATTCAACTTCATTTAGTAGTGAATTGCTTCCGATCACATCTACATCACACTGGAAAAATTCACGATATCTTCCTTTTTGTGGGCGGTCTGCTCTCCAAACAGGTTGGATTTGATATCTTTTAAATGGAAAGCTGATCTCATTTCTATGTTGAACAACATATCTCGCGAATGGAACCGTTAAATCATAACGCAATCCTTTCTCAGAAATTTGAGTAGCGACTTTATTAGGATCTATTCCATGAATATCTTCTTTTACCTTTTTTAAGAAATCTCCGGAATTCAATACTTTAAATAAAAGTTTATCTCCTTCCTCTCCATACTTTCCCAATAATGTAGAAAGGTTTTCCATTGAAGGTGTTTCAATAGCCTGATAACCATGTAACTGAAATACATCTTTTAAGGTATCAAAAATGTAATTTCTGCGAGTCATTTCTATCGGTGAAAAATCGCGTGTGCCTTTTGGAATTGAAGGTTTCATTGATTTTAGTTTTTTTACAAAATTAAGGATTTTATCTATTCTATAAACTCAATCTATTGAGTATGCTATGTATATATTCATCACAATTAGCATCACCTTCTTTAGGTGCCCAATCGGCAAAGAATTTGTCATCTGTAGGATCCCACGGACCATTCTTTACTTCATAAAACAAAGTGTTTTCTTCTAATGTGATCAACATATGCCATGCACGTGGCGGAACTTCAACGCCATAGTTTTCTGTTCCTGCTTCCATAATGAAATGATCCATGATATTGCCATGATCATCGAACTCAACAAGTAGTACTTTGCCTTGTAGAATGATGAATGCTTCAGTTTTATCCGGGTTCTCATGTTTGTGAGGTTGAACATATGTTCCTGGATTTGAAGCATGGATCATTCGATGCATAGGATCTTTTGCAGTTGGATGAAAATTGAAATTCTTGCGTTTTCGTTCATTAACTTTTGCATATTCAATTACATCTTTGACTAATTGTTGATCGATCTTTATCATTTTAATCCGCTTTTAGTTTTTTATACTTAATGCGTTTTGGTCCTTCGTTTCCCAGTCTTTTCTTACGGTTCTCTTCATATTCTGAGTAACTTCCCTCAAAGAAATAAACCTGAGAATCTCCTTCAAATGCCAGAATGTGTGTTGCAATACGATCCAAGAACCATCTGTCGTGTGAGATCACCACAGCACAACCCGCAAAATTCTCCAATCCTTCTTCAAGAGCTCGTAAGGTGTTTACATCAATATCATTGGTAGGCTCATCGAGTAAAAGAACATTTGCTTCTTGTTTTAATGTTAAAGCCAGATGCATTCTGTTTCTTTCACCACCTGAAAGTACGCCTGCTTTTTTGCCCTGATCAGTTCCACTGAAGTTGAATCTGGAAACATAAGCACGTGAATTCATGGTTTTGCTTCCTAGCTGGATCAAGTCATTTTCTTCAGAGATCACTTCCCAAACAGTTTTTTCCGGATCAATATCGGCATGTGCCTGATCAACATATCCTACTTTTACCGTCTCTCCAACTTTGAAATTCCCTGAATCCGGATTTTCATGACCCATGATCAATCTGAATAAAGTTGTTTTACCTGCGCCATTAGGTCCAATTACTCCTACAATACCTGCAGGTGGTAAGCTAAAATTCAGATCGTCAAAGAGTAATTTATCGCCATAAGCTTTCTTTACATTCTGAACTTCGATTACATTTGAGCCCAATCTTGGTCCGTTTGGAATAAAGATCTCCAGCTTTTCTTCTTTTTGCTTAACATCTTCATTCAATAGTTTTTCGTAAGATGCGAGACGTGCTTTTGACTTAGCATGACGAGCTTTCGGAGCCATTCTCACCCATTCAAGCTCACGCTGAAGTGTTTTATGTCTTTTGCTTTCGGTTTTTTGCTCCATTTCCAGTCTCTTCGACTTCTGATCAAGCCATGAAGAATAATTCCCTTTCCATGGAATACCTTCACCGCGATCAAGCTCAAGGATCCAACCGGCAACATTATCCAAGAAATATCTATCGTGAGTAACGGCGATCACGGTTCCTTTATAATGTTGTAAATGTTGCTCTAGCCATTCCACTGATTCAGCATCCAAGTGGTTGGTAGGCTCATCTAGTAATAAGATGTCTGGCTCAGAAAGTAAGAGGCGACATAAAGCAACACGACGACGTTCACCTCCAGAAAGATTCTCAATTGGAGTATCACCTTCGGGACAACGTAAAGCATCCATCGCTCTGTCGAGCTTTGAGTCAAGCTCCCAGGCATCTTTTTGATCTATCAACTCTGTAAGTTTTCCCTGATCTTCAATGAGTTTGTTCATTTCATCATCACTCATTGGTTCAGCAAACTTCATATTGATAGCTTCGTATTCTGCTAGCAGATCAACGATCTCCTGAACTCCTTCCTGTACGATCTCTTTTACAGTCTTTGAATTGTCTAATTCAGGTTCCTGCTCAAGCATACCTACCGAATAACCGGGAGAATATACAACTTCACCTGTATAGGATTTATCTAAACCGGCAATGATCTTTAGCAATGATGATTTACCTGAACCGTTCAAACCGATGATCCCGATCTTGGCACCATAGAAGAATGAGAGGTAAATATCTTTTAGTACTTGTTTTGAAGGAGGATAGGTCTTTCCTACACCTACCATTGAGAAAATGATCTTCTTATCGTCTGACATATATGTATAAACTTATTAAAACGCAAAATTACAACCTTTCGATGGTATGCTCAATGATTTTATTCGCTAATTAAATGATGGAAAATTTCTGAGAGCTTTTTCGAAAGTTTGAGTGGGTTAAAATGCTGAGAGATCAAGTCTTGTGCATTCTTAGTTATTGCTTGGATCTTTTCAGGATTTTCAATGATAAATTGAATAGCATCAATATATTCTGAGACTGTGTTAGCAATGATCAAATGCTTTTTATGTATAGCCGGGATGCCTTCAATAGCTTTAGAACTGCAAATGACAAGCCTTCCCAATGCAAGAGCTTCAAGGACTTTTATTTTGATCCCACTACCACTTTTTATAGGAGCAATAAATATCGGATGCTTCAAAATGAAATCTTTTGAGCTTTCAACTTCTCCAATAACATTTAGGTTTTGAACTCTATAATTCTTAAGCCATTTGGGACATTCTCTACCAGCAATTTCAATTATTAGGTCGGGAAACTTATTGCTGAGTTTTGGCCAAACACTTTCTAAGAACCACTTAAGAGCTTCGTCATTTGGAATCCAGTTCAAAGCTCCAATAAACCCAATACTTAAATTCGAAAAGCTTACATCAGTTTCGGCATTAACATCTATTCCAAAACCTATGGTCTCAATTAGAGTTTTTACGCCTAATTGCTTTAGTTTCTTGGTATCTTCAGAAGATATACTGATGATTTGATCTGCTTTGTTAAGGATCTCTACTTCACTTTTTTGTAGGGAATTTGAAACTTGTTTTAAATACGATCTTTTAAGAATATTAGATGAAGAGTCGGCAATTTCTGACCAGATCTGATGCTCTACATTATGGGTTCTGACTACGATCTTTGCTTTACTTAATTTCTTGATCCGATCGAGAAAACTCATCAAAAAGATAGATTCAAAATGAATGATATCATACGTTTCAGCATTAAGAACCTTCTCAATTCTATTGAAGATTTCCTCTTTATGAAAATGCCTAATATGATAAGATGTATTACTTGCAAATGATCGTATCGCTAATAAAGGATCAAAACCAATATTTACATATAGAGTTTCTAATTTAGTTTTTTGCTTATATTCTTTAGGGATGTCTTTCGAAAGCTTGAATTTGTTGGTTTCCAGTGCAAAAACCTTTACGTCATGTCCCTCATTGATCAATCCTTCAATGACCATATTCATTGCCATGGATCCACCTTCTTTTGGAGGATAAGGAAGCTTATGACATATAATCAGGATCTTCATTCCGGTTTCTTTCCAAAATATAATATGTATTGGCCAACAGATTTTATTTTCTTGATCCAGATCTCTGCATCAAGTAAAGGAGCATCTGTTGTGGCTTTCCATGTAAGGAATATTCCGATCGGGAGTAAAATCACATTTGCCATCCACATTCCTATGAACGGTTCTAGAGAGTCTGCTTCTACATATTTTTTCCCGGTGATCGTAATGATGTGAAAAATGATAAAGAATATAACCGATATAACTACTGGCATTCCGAGTCCTCCTTTTCGGATAATTGCTCCAAGAGGTGCACCTATGAAAAACAGTACAAGACAAGCTGCCGGATATGTGAATTTTTCATGCCAGATCGCATGATGCTTCAGGATTTTCTCTTTTCGTTTTGTAAGATCCCTCCGGATATTCAGAATGTTATTCTTTATAACTTTCGCACTGTTGATCGCCTTATCTACAACCTTTTTATTTCGCCTATAACCATATTCATCTATTAATCCTGCTGATAATTTTCGTATTGTATCTTCAGCGATCACCATAGAAGGAATGCTGTCGATTAGCATGATCGTATCAACCGAATAATTTGTGGTTGTATCAAGCCTGAAATAGTTGTTATAAGTAGAGTTATGGTTCTGACTGAATCTATCGTGTCTTGCCATTAGCATTTCATCCAGAGAGTCGATAGCAAAGTCCAATTGCTTTAGATTGAGCATCAGATAATGATCTTTAAATATATTCTCATCTGTCCGACTCAATTCAAAATTTGAGAGGTCGAACTTCTTCTGCTGTTCTACAAATTTACTCCGCTCCAGAGGCCGCTTTTCCCTATAGCCTCCTACATCTACAATTTCTTTATAGGCATATCCATCATATAAGGTGAAGATCAGGAAACGACGATCAGCGGTAGTTTCCATTTTGCCCGATTTAGCTATGGTAACATTAATATTACCAAGCTTATCAGTATGATCATAGATCATTACTTCTTTGATATGAATATCGTCTCTTTCTTTCTTTCCAATTCGAATTGTATATCCTTCAAGATCTTTATAGAAAATACCTTCTTTTATATTGAATGCCAGCTTCTTTTGCCTGATGTCGTAATATAAGGTCTGGAACTTTAAATTAGCTTTTGGTAAAAGATTGTTCGAAAAGTAAAACGCACCGATACTTATGAATAAGGCTAAGATTACAAGTGGTTTCATGATGTTTCGAAGAGGAATGCCTGCCGACTTCATGGCTACCAATTCATAATGCTCTCCCAAATTCCCAAAAGTCATGATGGAAGAGAGAAGAATAGCCAGTGGTAATGCTAGTGTTACAAATGTAGCTGAAGCATAAAAGATCAATTCAATAATAAGATTCCATTCTAATCCCTTACCCACCAGATCATCAATATATCTCCATAAAAACTGCATGATCAAAATGAACATGGAGATAAAAAAGGTCAGTATTAACGGACCAGCATAGGATTTAATAATGTATATGTATAATCTTTTCACAAAAGCTGTATTGCTAGACAAATATAATCAGAATAATATATCATTAATATCCTGATCTTGGCCTGATTTAAATCAAGATTCATTAAATTTAACTTACTTTTGCATACTAAAGCTCTAAATGAATGAAATTAGTAGAAGTTACATCAAAAAAATTAGCCAAAGAATTCATTAAAGTTGCTCATTTTATCTATGCTGATGATGAGAATTGGGTGTGTCCTTTGGATAATATGATCAATAATATTTTCAATCCTAAGAAGAA
Source organism: Bacteroidota bacterium (assembly GCA_002711565.1). Taxonomy (GTDB): domain Bacteria; phylum Bacteroidota; class Bacteroidia; order Bacteroidales. Next base: position 25,473 of record PARP01000022.1, on the reverse strand, counting down.
TGTTTTTTATACTCATGGAGATGCCATTCGATGGATACTTTATGATGATCAAAATAAAGCGATAGGTAGGGTTGCGGCATTTATTAATGAGAAGAAGGCTTTTAATTTCAATCAACCAACTGGTGGAATGGGCTTTTTCGAATGTATTGATGATCAGTATGCTGCTTTTATGCTTTTCGATAGTTGTAAAGAGTGGCTCGCCGAGAGAGGCATGAAAGCAATGGATGGTCCTATTAATTTCGGTGAGAATGATAATTTCTGGGGTTTATTAGTTGATGGTTTTACACATCCAAGCTTTGGGATGAATTACCATCGTCCATACTACAAGAAGCATTTTGAAGCTTATGGTTTTGAACCTTATTTTAATCAGGTTACAAACCACCTTGACTTGACCGTTCCATTTCCTGAAAGATTCTGGAAAATTGCGGATTGGGTTAGACGCAAGCCTGCATATACTTTCCAACATTTAGAGATCAAAAAAATTGATAAATACCTAAAAGATCTTAAAGAGATCTATGATAATGCGTGGCAGTTTCATGAGAACTTTACACCTGTCGAACTTGATGATCTCTATAAATCATTTAAGGAAGCAAAATCAATTATCGTAGAAGAATTTACATGGTTTGTTTATAATGAAGGAAAACCAATTGCATTTCTTGTAATGTTTCCTGATGCTAATCAGCTTCTAAAACCATTCAGAGGGAAACTAAACTTACTGAACAAGATCAAATTCTTTATCAATACCAAGAGAAATAAAATGACCCGTACCAGAATTACTGTTATGGGAGTGATACCCGAATTTCAGGGAAAAGGTGTTGAATCAGGAATTTTCTGGCATATGAATGAGGTGATGAAACACAAACCTCATTATACAGAAATTGAAATGTCTTGGGTAGGTGATTTCAATCCTAAAATGCAGGCAATTCATGAAGCAGTGGGTGGGCATTTTGGTAAAAAGCATATTACCTATCGAATGCATTTTGATAATTCAAGTGTTAAGAAGCGTTCAACCATCATACCAATGAACACAAAAGAGCAGATCTCTCAAATTGAAGAATAGAATCCAAGCACTATGAATAAAACAATATTAGTTACCGGTTCTACTGATGGAATTGGTAAACAAACTGCATTCGAATTAGCTAAACTTGGTGCAAAGGTCCTGATCCATGCTCGATCCAAGGACAGAGGTTTACCTGTACTTGATGAAATTAGAAGATCGTCATCAAATCAAGATGTACAATTATACATTGCAGATTTTGCATCTCTGGAGGAGGTGAAATCAATGGCAGATCAAATTAAAAAAGATCACGAAAAGATAGATGTTTTGATCAATAATGCCGGAGTACTTCTAAAGACATTCCATAAAACAGATTCAGGATTTGAAAAAACTTTTTGTGTTAATCATCTCGCTCCCTTTTCACTAACTTTGCAATTATTACCATTATTGAAAAGATCCGAGCAAAGCCGGATTCTTAATATAAGTTCTATTGCTCACACTAATAGTCCACTTCTAGGTTTAGAACGATTACATGATAAAATAGCATTTGGAGGTTATCAAACCTATGCATTGACCAAACTTTGCAATGTTTTATTCACTTATGAACTGGTCAGAAAACTTGATAGTACTAATATCACCGCAAATGCATTACATCCGGGAACTATCGGAACCAAATTACTAAAAGCCGGATTCAATATGGGTGGAGCAAGCTGGCAAACAGGGGCACAAACACCGGTTTATCTTGCTACAAATGACGAACTACATAATACTACTGGTAAGTATTTTACCAATATGCAGGAAGTGTCTTCTTCAGCATATTCCTATAAGCCCGAATTAAGGGAAATGTTATGGAATTATAGCGAGGAATGTACAGAAATCTATTTTAATCACTATTTTTAAGCTTAAAAATTAGAATTATGCGACTTAAATTAATTAGTATACTTTCCGTGGTATTCATTTTATTGGTGAATACTACTTTTTCACAATCCAGAATTACAATAAAAGAGTTAAAAAAACACACAACTTACCTTGCCTCAGATGAACTAAAAGGCAGAATGACTGGTAAAGACGGCGGAACACTTGCGGCCGAATATATTCGCGATGAGTTTAAGACATTTGGAAAACTCTTAGGCGAGAATGGCTTCCAGTATTTTGATGTTGTTGTGGATGTTAAGCTTGGGCCTAACAACCAATTCATGATTGGTGATTTCTCAGCTGAAGCTGATAAAGATTTTGCTCCATATGCTTATAGCAGTAGCGAAACATTGAATGCAGAGGTTGTATTCGTTGGTTATGGACTAGAGATTGATACAGATGACCTGAAATGGAATGACTATAATAATGTTGACGTAGAAGGTAAATGGGTACTAATCATGAAGGGTGACCCGGATAATACAAAAAAGGAAAGTCGATTTGAAGCGTTTTCCGGAGAAAGAGATAAGGTTCTTCTTGCTCGCGATAAAGGAGCTAAAGGTGTATTATTTGTTTCGGGAATGCATTATGATAAAACTGATAAATTGATCACCTTGAATTTTGATAAAACTTCTTCCAATTCCGGTATGCAGGTGATCAATATCAAAAGAGAGCTTGCAGATAAGATCCTCACAGAATCAACATATACAACCGAAGATCTGGAAAAGATCATCGCTGTTAATAATGCTCCAAAATCCATCAAATTGCAAACTAAAGTAAATGCTCAAACAGAACTTGTACTTGAGAATGTAAAAGCAATGAATGTAGTTGCAATGATTGAAGGAACGGATCCTGTTCTAAAGAATACTTATATCGTTTTAGGAGCTCACTTCGATCACCTGGGAATGGGTGGTTATGGTTCAGGATCAAGAGAACCTGATATGGAAGCTGTTCATAATGGAGCTGATGATAATGCATCAGGTGTTGCAGGAATCATCGAAATGGGTGAGAAATTAGCATCCATGAAGCTTAAGAGAAGTGTTGTAGTTGTCGCTTTTGATGCTGAGGAAATGGGCTTATTAGGCTCTAAATATTTTACCGATAGCAAGCTAATAGATATCAAAGCTGTTAATGCAATGTTCAACTTCGATATGATCGGCAGATTGAATGAAGACCAGAAACTATTGATCTACGGTACAGGAACTTCTAAAGAATCAGAAAGCATTCTTAAGGAATTAGAATCAGGAAGCGAGCTTAAATTTGCTTACTTAGCAGAAGGGTACGGACCATCAGATCATGCTTCATTCTATACAAATGACATTCCTGTTTTCTCGATTACAACTGGTGTTCATACAGATTATCATACACCAAAAGATGATACCGACCTTATTAACTTCAAAGGCCACAAATTGGTTTCAGATTATTCGGTTGATCTGATCAAGGCTGTGGATGATCAGGAGCAAAACCTTGCTTTCCAGATCGCAGGCCCTAAAGAACAAAAACGTTCAAGCAGAAATCTGAAAGTAACACTTGGAATCATGCCTGACTTTGCATCAAACGAAGGTGACGGTCTTGGTGTTGGAGGTGTTACTCCTGGCAAACCTGCAGACAAAGCCGGAATGCTAAAAGGTGATAAGATCATTTCTATGGAAGGGAAATCTGTTAAGAATATCTACGATTATATGAACAGACTTAAGAAGTTTGAGCCTGGTCAGGTTATTACAGTAGATGTTATGAGAGATGGAGAAAAAGTTGTTCTGATCGTGAACTTATAAAGACATTTTCGATTTAATAAGTGAAAGCTGCTTCTCATCAATAGGGGCAGCTTTTCCTTTGTCATCAATTTTTACAAAGATCATTTGTGTTGAGCATACGATCTCTTCACCTTCATTGCAAAAGCCAAATCTTCTTGCTTCAATATGTAGTTTTAAAGATGTTCTTCCTACACTGACGATTGAACCATAGATCTTAATATGATCCTTAACCTTTACAGGGCTTTTAAAGACCACTTCTTCCATTTTTAGAGTGATCACATTCGGACTACAACAAAGATGCGCTGCCATGATCCCTCCGGCCTCATCGATCCATTGTAACATGATGCCTCCAAATAAATTTTTGTTGACACCAATATCGCTGGTTTTACATATTTGGGTTGAAATGAGTTCCATATTATTTCTTTAATTCTTCGGCATGAAACATAAGAGGTAAGATCGACTTTATACTGTCGAAGATCAAAACCTTGCCACCGTCTGCATGTAACATTACCCTAATTGGTTTCTTCTGTTTGATCTCGTATTCAGATAATACCTGACGACATGCTCCACATGGTGCAACTACATCATCCATCTCAAATTGATCAGTCTTTGCAGTAATTGCTATAGTTTCTACTTCCATCTTAGGGAATTGCGATGAAGCATAGAAAATCGCTACTCTCTCAGCACATAAGCCGCTAGGGTAGGCAACATTTTCCTGATTGTTTCCAGTTACGACCTCTCCACTTTTTAGCTTTAAGGCAGCTCCTACATAATATTGAGAATAAGGAGCATAGGCTTTATTGACAGATTCTATAGCTTGGTCTAGAAGTGATCTGTCCTCAGTATTCAGGTCTTCAAGATTTGAGTATTCTTCGAAACTTATCTTTAACTCACGTTTTTTCATGCGTAATATTTTCTAAGGCTAAGATACTAAAATTCCTGTATAAGCCTAATTGCAATACTTTTGGTCGTATCCAAACAGAAATAATGCATTGAAAAATGCAAAAAAGGTAACTCCAACTTGAGTCTGTAAAGTATCTTCTGTAAACATTGAAAACGCGATAATGGCAATAAAGATCAAATAATGAAAATGCTGATTATCAGCTTTAAGAATGGGAGAGAAGATCAAATAGCAGAATAATAACAATCCAATGATCCCAAAACCGGCAAGCACCAATAAATACTGATTATGGGTTTCCATTTGATTTTCCTTGCTCAATTTCGTTTGAGTGGCCTCATATTCCTGTTCAAAGGCTTTAGGAAGGTTTGTATATCCAACACCTAAGATCATATTTCTTTTGAAGATATTCCAAGTGTTTGTCCAATATTCTATTCTTTGGAATAAAGAATTGCCATTCGGATTTTTTGTCTTTTTATAAACTTCATATCCAAATAGGATTCTGGAAATTCTGGTTTTTAATCCGGGACTCTCAACATAATTAATATTCGCAATTCCAGATTGAATGTGCTGAATGTCTTGTGTGTTTATTCTAGAGAATCCAACAGAATCTTTTCTTAATCCCTTGCTATTCATATATCTGACAAGAGTCTTCAATGCAGGCTGTGATTTATTATCCGAATTGGAGATTGATTGACCAGTCGNATTAAACCAGGCATTCTGAAGTTCATCTTTTGCGATATATAATCCTGAATAACTTCCATCCTCAACTTCAAAATTTATGGTATCATGAACATATAATTCTCCATTAAGTGATCTTTGATCAAGTTTTGAAAACTCAATTTCATCAGTATTATAGTAATTATAAATATGCTCTGTGATGTTTAGAAATACATAAGAAGGTATGAATATCAACATCCCAAGAATGGCAAGTCGGACGTAAAGTTTTTTTATTTTGATCAATGCTCTTATAGCAATTATTGCACTTACAAGACTAAAAATTATAATGCCAATAATTGATTCAATGATCAGCATAAATCCAAAGCAAGAAATAAGAATAACTATATAGAAAAGCTTTATTTTAAGAGAATTTTTATCTCTATAAAGAAAGTATGCGGCTGAAAAGATGCTGAGGTTGAGCATTAATGCAAATCGTACAGGTGATACAAAGAGTACAAGTTCTCTTGGATCCGTAAAATCTTTGATGATATAAAAATATAATCCACAAAGAATTGCACTTAGAACAGCAGCTTTAAACCAACTCATTAATATTCTGAACTGATTAAAACTCAACTTCGGTAAACTTCCAACGATCAATGCAAATCCCAGAATAGGTAGTTTCCCTTTAAGCTCAAGTCCGGCTTCCGGCCAATTCGGGGAGTGCAAAAGTCCAATAATGTATAAACCAAATAATGCTGCCATTAAAATAGCAGCCTTATTATGAATAAAGCTTTTGTAATAAAGTTTGAGATTGTAAATTGGGCGATTCAAGAATGCAATTCCAGTTTTATCAGAATTGTCGAATAACCAAGCAAAGAACAGCAAGAACTGAAACAAGCTCATGGTGAACTTTGATAAAGGCAGACTGATCGCAATGCATACCAGAAGTATGTAAGTCAGATTTATATGTCGAATTTTCCTGATCAGAAATTTCTAATTTTTAGCTTGAAGAATCTCTTGATATTTTTCAGTATCCAATAATAACTTAATTGCTTCTAATGTTGCCGGATCATCTTTTAAAGAAGCTTGAATTCTTCCTTCATCCAAATAATATCGAGAAACGATTTCATGGAAAAGAAGCTTTTTGATCTCATCACTATGCTTTAAGAGATCTGCATCTTTATCAGCTTTCATTGCTTTTTCAAGCTCTTCTAAATGTGCTTTGACTGCTTCAAAATATTTTTCTTTCTCGGCATGTTTCTTAAAGCGTTTTAATGATCTTTCACTTTCAGTTGTATAAGTGAAATCTTTATCCTCAATATAGTTTAAGAATGCTTTATAAATCTCTTCAGTCACCTCGAAATCCTTTATGCTTCCAATGGATTCAGTGTTTTTATAATGTTCAGTCACAAAGTTAAAGATCAGTAATCTAGCATAAAGATTCGCACCTACATTACTTAATGATAGTTTTTTAGTGGTGATATCCGGAGCGATTCCTTTACCCCCTTTAACTTCTCGTCCGCCTTTTGTTAAATATACTTTTGTTGAATCTGCAGTTACATTTTTCGACTTATAGTCGATCTCCTGAATACATCTTCCACTTGGAATATAATATTTAGCAACGGTAAGTTTTACTTTCGTATTATACTGCATGTCCTTAATATGCTGCACCAATCCTTTTCCGAAAGTTCTTTGCCCCATAATAACTGCTCTATCCAGATCTTGTAATGCTCCCGCCACAATTTCTGATGAAGAGGCAGAACTATTGTCAACAAGTACAACGATAGGGATCTTCTTATCGATAGGAGATAATCTGGTTTTATAGGATAAATTCTGCTCTTTGATCTTCCCTTTAGTCTTTACAACCTCTGTATTTCTAGGAATGAATAAACTTAAAATATCTGCAGCTTCATTGATGATCCCACCACCATTTCCTCTTAAGTCAAGGATCAATGATTCTATTTTATGATTCTTTTTTAAGTCTTGAAAAGCATTTCGGAATTCTTTAGCCGCATTTTCTGTAAAACCGGTTAAAATGATATAGCCAATATTATCTTTTAGAACGCCATAATAAGGAACATTCTTTATTTTGATGGTCTCTCTAATCAAGTTTAATTCAATTGGACCCTCTATGCCAGGCCTTTGCATGCTTACAGTCAATGGTTTTCCGGGCATGTCTTTAAGAATATCACTCACCTCAGAAGAAGTTTTACCTACAACCGAGATGCTATCGATTTTGAGGAATACATCCCCGATCTTCATTCCTGCTTTATGCGCGGTAAAACCGGAATATACATTCGAAACAACAACCCTTTTTTCAAATTGATGAATTGCAACACCAATTCCTCCGTAAGCTCCTCTGGTTAAAACTTCGAAATCTTCAACTTCTTTCTCCGAAACAAAAATTGTATAAGGATCAAGATTCTGTAGCAAAGCCTTTACGCTTGCATTAAAGATCTTTTCTGTATCAACACTATCTACATAATTTAAATTAAGTTCTTTAAGCAGGCTTGCATAAATATCGATCGATTTTCCAATCTCAAAATTGTTTTCATTCTGCGAAAATGAATCAATAGAAATGGATAAGATAAGTGCTATAGCCAGCACCTTGTATATTGTGAGTAATCGTCTAATCATAATCGTTTTTCGTTTAAGGAACGGGGTCATGGCCACTGCCTCCCCAGGGATTGCAAGATAAGAATCTTTTAAGCGTTAACCAACCTCCTTTAAATGGTCCGTGCTTCTTTAAGGCTTGCACACCATAATCGGAACACGAGGGTGTATATCTGCATGAAGGAGCAAGATATGGTGAAATACCTCCTTGATAGATTCTGATCAAGAGGATGAAAAATTTAGTTAGTAGACTTTTCATATTCCTTTTTAATCTTGTTTAACACTTTGATGATCTGTTTTTCAACTTCCTGATAGGTTAAGATCTCTTTATGGGTATAGATCAATGCGAGATGTAATTGTTTATTTTCGAATTCTTTGATCTCATAAAGAATAGATTTGTTCTTTCTATAGGCTTCACGAATCAATCTTTTAAGTCTGTTTCTTGAAACAGCAAGTTTGTGATATTTCTTGGGAACACTGATCAGAAGTCGTACAGGATATTTTTCAGAACTTTCTGTTTGATGCCACAATACCTTAAATGGAAAGGAAAAAAAAGAAACTCCCTTTGAAAAGAGAGTTTCAATATCATTGCGTTTGTAAATTCGTTCTTCTTTATTGAAGCTAAACATCATAATATAAAGAAAGTATAGTAATACCTTGTTTTAAATACCTAAGATACTACTTTTTCTTCTTTACTTCTTTAAGGATATATTCCTCAATTGCCATTGTCATTGAAGGAGCAGTCTTTGTAGGAGCTGCAATATTCAATTTCATGTTAGAATCTTTAACAGCTTTTGTGGTTGTTGGACCAAATGCTGCAATAAGCGTAGAATCACCTTGATTGAACTCAGGGAAATTCTTAAATAATGAGGCAACACCTGAAGGACTAAAGAATACAATAAGGTCGTATTCATCAATGTTTACTTTAGATAAGTTACTTGCAACCGTTTTATAAATAATTGCTTTTGAATAACTAATCTCATTTTCTTCAAGCATTCTGCTCATACTTGCTTTATGAATGTCAGAGCATGGAAGTAAGAATTTTTCATCTTTATGCTTCTTGATCACTTCAATTAGATCGGCAAAATTTTGTTTACCATAAAAGATCTTACGCTTTCTGTACTGAACATACTTTTGCAGGTAAAATGCAGTAGATTCTGAAATACAGAAATATTTCATTGTATCAGGCACTTCAACGCGCATTTCTTCAGCAATTCTGAAAAAATGGTCAACAGCATTTCTACTAGTAAAAATAATTGCAGTATGGTCAAGTATGCTTACACGATCTTTTCTAAAATCTTTGGCGGCAATCCCTTCGATCTTAATAAATTTATAAAAATCGATATCGATCTTGTACTTCTTTGCTAAATCTCCGTATGGTGATTTTTCAATATCTGCCGGTTTTGGTTGAGAGACGAGTATCTTTTTTATTTTCAATTGTCCAGCTTTTTAAAAATCAACTTCTTATCACTTTTCGACCCTATCCGTTGTAATAAATTGATACAATTTTGATCACAATCACCAACGGTATAATTTCGAGGCAGCAAAGATATAAAAATAAATGCAAAACAGAAAAGATTGAATAAGCTGAACCTATCATATATTCTCGTACAAGTCGAATAATATATAAAGCTAAATAGCATATGAAAGCTATAAATAGAAATGCAGATATGCCTGAGTAATAATAAATAGTGATTAGAGGAAGTATTATAACTCCGGAAAGGAGATTGCTGATAAAAATATACAAGGCAATTTCATAGGCAGGTTTTGGTGTTTTAAAAATGATACTATTCGTTTTAATAATGAATAGTTTGAGTATCCATAAAGCTGCAATGAAAATTAGAAAATATCCGAAAAACTCAGGGTTTCGGGTAAAACCACTCATCGGGAAAAGAAGATCAGTTGCAAAATAAATAGAAAGACCTGCCGATAGCCCAAAGTTTAGCAAAAGTAGAACTGCACTTTGTTCCTTGAAAAAATTTCCTTCACGGATCATTTGATTTAAATGGTTTTTTGTGAAAACAGCTTTGAACATTTGTGAGAACCTTCTTGAATGATTGAAATTTACAAAGGCTAAGATTATAAATCCCAAAAGGAGTATTAGTCCAACCCATTGCTCATTACCCTTAGAAATCTTATTTGCTGAGTAGAGCTGAACAGGCTCAGGAATTATCTCTATAACAGTTGAATCGATTTGTGTTGCTACTGAGTCAGACGACAATAATTCCATACTCAAACTATCCACTGGCAGGAAGTTTAAACTGTCCGTGATTGGGATCGAATCATTAGAAAAAAACTGTGTTGTGTCTGTGGACATCAGCAAGAGAATTGGAATTATTTAAAAGCCTTCTAAGCTACAAAATTAATGATAAATTTAGTGAAGTCATAAGCGACTTCTTCATATATTTGTTAGTGTCGTTGAAAGAGATGAAGATTGGAAAAACAACCTAAAATGCTAACCTAAATTTTTTTAAAATGTTTAATCTAATCATCTTCGGTCCTCCGGGTTCAGGTAAAGGAACTCAATCAGTAAAAGTGGCTGAGAAATACCAGCTTAAGCATATCTCTACTGGAGATATTTTGCGTAGTGAAGTTAGTCAGGAAACTGAATTAGGACTGAAAGTAAAACACATAATGACTACCGGTGAGTTAGTTCCTGATGAACTGCTTTTTCAGATCCTCCTAAATGTTTTGGAAACAAATACGGATGTTAAAGGATTCATCTTTGATGGATTTCCGAGAACTCTTGCTCAGGCAAAAGAACTTGATAAGCAATTGGAAGCTCGAAATTCCGGAATTACAAAGGTGCTTTCTTTGGATGTTCCCGATGATGAAGTTGTGGATAGATTGCTTAAAAGAGCAGAGATCCAAGGTAGAAAAGATGATAATCGCGAGACGATCGGTAATCGTTTGAATGTATATAAAACACAAACTACACCTTTACTTGATTTTTACAAAAATCAGGAAAAGTTGAACAAAATTCATGGAGTTGGTGGAATTGAAGATATTTTCAATTCAATCTGTGAAGTTGTTGACTAGACTATAAGTATAGTATTTCACCCATTTTCTGCATGATCTCTCCAGCTTTTCCCTGGAGAAATATATCTGTTATTGCTTCAGTAAACTCAGTTGGGTTGGTGTTGATCTCGATGATCTTTGCACCATTTTCTTTGGCTTTTACAGGTAATTCATTTGCCGGATAAACCTCGGCATTTGTTCCGATAATAATGAAAACATCAGCTTTCATTGTTTCATCAGTAGATCGTTTTAAGGCAAAAGGAGGAAGCGGTTCATTAAAGAATACCATGTCTGGTTTTAATATCCCTTTACAAACAAAGCAAGTAGGAGGTAGAAAGTTCAGATCTGCGAAGCTTAGATCATATTCTGAAGAACATTCTGTACAACTAAGTGTTTGTGTAGTTCCATGAAGTTCATAAACAAACTTTGAACCTGCTTTTTGATGCAAGCTATCTATGTTTTGAGTGATCACGGATTCAACAAAACTTCTCTTTTCCATTTTAGCCAAATTGATGTGTGCAATATTTGGCTCCACATCATTGAGCATATCGTAAAACACTTCTTTGATCTTTGACCAGGATGCGAGTGGTTTTTTCTGGAAATACTCGATCTCAACAAAGATGGGATCATGAGTTTGCCATAATCCATCTTCTCCACGAAAAGAAGGAATGCCACTTTCCACAGAAATACCGGCACCGGTAAATGCAACAGCATAACGGGCATTCCTGATGGTCTCAGCAGCTAATTCTATCTTCTCCAGATCCATTCTTTTCTAATTAAGATCTTTATAGCAATCTACTGTCCCGTCGGAATTGAACTTGATTCGGAAATTCAGCTTTCTGAATACAGCGATCATCGGTTGATTATCCTTGGTTGTTTGAGCGTAAAATTCCCTGATGCCCCAGTCTTTTGCAATATCAATACAATATTCACTAATCATAACACCCAATTCTCTTCTTTGCCATGCATCAGTAATAAGAATTGCATATTCAGCAGAATCATGATCCGGATCAGCAATCAATCTTCCAACAGCAACTAATTTACGTTCTCCTTCATCCATGATCTCAACAACAATTGCAATTTCACGTCCATAATCGATATAGCAGAATTGGGTTGCGATCTCATGAGAATCAAAATGGAAATTATATCTGAATCTTGAATAGATAGATTCTTTCGAACAACTACTCAACATTTCCAGCCACATCGGCTCATCCTCAGGTTTAATAGGCCTTAAAATGATCTGAGTTCCATCCGCCAATCGATCAGTTTTAACAAACTTCTCTGGATATGGATATAACGCGAGATGAGAATATTTTGGAATAGGATTATTCAGTATTTCTCGATCAACCTCTACTCTTGCATCTAAAACGATGGCATCTTTTTCAGTTACCAGGATCGGTCCAATATTCAACTCATCTATTTCAGGATGATCTGCAGCTATATATGAAAGTCTTATAATTACCTCTATAAGCTTATCCGTATTCATAGGATTTTGTCCTCGATAACCGCTTAACATAGGATAGATCTTTAGGGTTTCTAGCATTAGTCTAGCCAGTCGCTCATTTACAGGAGGGAATCCTAAGGACATATCTTTGATGAGATCTGCCGCTGAACCTCCCATCCCGGCTAAGAGAACTGTTCCGAATAGTGGATCTTTATTGATGCCTAAATTTATTTGAACACCTTCTTTTGTATTCAGCATTGGTTGTAGTGTAACACCATCAATTTGAGCTTCCGGCATTTTTTCGGCCATATTTCGCTCAATCGAACGATAAGCAGCAACCAAACCTTTTTCGCCACCGATGTTTAGTACAACACCACCTGCAACAGTTTTATATTTAATATCAGGTGAAGAAACCTTCATCACTAATGGATAACCCATTTTATTCGCTATGCTAATAGCTTCTCTTTCATTTTTTGCAAGCTTAGACTCGATAGTTGAAATGCCATAAGATTCTAAGAACTGCTTAGAATCAACTTCGGAAAGGATATTTCCTTTTTCTTTCATTTGAATATGAAAATCTTCTCTGATCTTCTGTCTATCATAATTGAATCGCACAGGTACATCCTTTGGAGTTTCAAAAAGCACCTCCAGGTTTCGGGAATAATTTACCAAAGTCATAAATGCCTGAATGGCATGTTCAGGAGTTTCATAAACAGCTATTCCTTCATCATTAAAAAGTCTGATCCCTTCTCTCATGCTTTTACCACCCATCCAGGCAGCCATAATAGGCTTCGAATTCGTTTCAGCGATCTTTGCAATTTCACGAGCTGTTTCTGTTGGCTGAGTCATTGCCTGAGGTGTGAGGATTGCTAATACTGCATCAACATTAGGATCTTCGATCACGATTTTAGCCGCTTTGGTATATCTTAAATAATCTGCATCACCAATTACATCCACTGGGTTACCGTGTGACCAGAAAGGAGGGAGGATCTCGTTTAATTGTTTGATCGTATCATCTCCAAGCTTAACTAAAGTCCCGCCATTTGCGATCAGAGAATCTGTCGCCATAACTCCTGGTCCTCCGGCGTTTGTTAAAATAGCAAGATTTCCACCTTTAGGAATTCGTTTTCTTCCGATAAGATCTGTAAAGTTGAAAATGTTAGCAATATCATACACTCTGGCCATACCCGCACGTCTGAAAACCGCATCATAAACGGCATCTTCAGTTGCTATAGCTCCTGTATGTGAAGAAGCTGCACGTGCAGATTCAGGGAAACGTCCTGCTTTATAAACCACGATAGGTTTCTTACGCGCGAATGCTCTGGCTGCTGTCATGAACTTTCTGACGTCTTTTATAGTTTCAACATAAAGTACAATAGATTTTGTATTCGAATCCTGACCGAAATAGTCGATCAATTCTCCGAAGCTCAAATCCATTGCGTTGCCGATAGAAACAAAGTATGAAAACCCAAGATTTTCTTCACGTGCCCAGTCAATTAAAGAGCTACCAAGTGCTCCGGATTGCGAAATAAAAGCAACATGACCTTTCTTAGGCATCGTTCTGGCAAACGATAAGTTCATGCTTATTCCGGGAGCAATAACTCCCATACAATTAGGTCCGATAATTCTCATCCCAGGATATTTGTCACAAATTTGCTTGATCTGCGCTTCAAGTTTTTCTCCTACTTCGCCAATTTCTTTAAAGCCTGCAGACATGATAATAATACTGTTAATGCCGGCTTCACCGCATTCTTCAACTAATTGCGGCACTAGTTTGGCACTTGTAGTAATTACAGCAAGATCAGGATTTTTGGGTAGACTTTTTACATTCGGGTAGCAAGGAATTCCCATTACTGCTTCATATTTCGGGTTGACAGGATAAACTACCCCTCTGAATCCACCTCGAACGATGTTTGTTAATGTAATTCCACCTACGCTATTAGGATTTGCTGGAACTCCAATGATCGCAATTCTTTTTGGTCTGAAAAAGTTACTAAGCTGACGAATACTCATTTGGAATGATTTGAATTAAACTCTTATTACTAACCTGATACACTAAGGGTATGTACCTACACAAATATATTAAAGTGGATGAACTTAAACCACTCGATCAGAAGTTATTTTGCTAATTTTTAATGATATAAAATTAAGGAATCATCATTCTTCTGATGTTTCATCTATCAGGGATTCCAGAGCATCTACCCATTGTTCTGAATCGTTTAAACTTGGAACCAGATCCAATTTTTCACCTCCATTTTCTTTGAATAACTCATCATATTCATATGAAATTTCAATGGTGGTTTCCAGGCAATCTGCAACGAAAGCAGGGCAAAAAACAAGTATTCTTTTCTTCCCTTTTTGGGCCAGATCTATAATTACTTCATCTGTAAATGGGCTCAGCCATTTCTTTGCAAATCGGGATTGAAAACATACTGTATACTGTTCCTCTGTTAAATTCAGTTTAGTTTTTAAAAGTCGAGTTGTTTCATAACATGCTGCATGATAGCATAATGCATTCTGATCTCCGTATTCTTGTGTGCAATTCATATCATGACAAGAAATTCCCGGATGAGTATCTTCTACTTGGTTAATAGGAAGTCCATGATAAGAAAAGAGGATGTGATCATAAGTAGAAAGATCAAATTTCTTTGATTGAGCGATTACTGCATTTATGAATTTAGGATGCTCGAAGAACTGATCTCTAAAGATTAGTTCCGATTTAAGCCTTATCTTTTTAGATATTCTAATGACTTCCTCAATGCTTGTAAGTGTTGTAGAGGTAGCATATTGAGGATAAAGTGGAATTACTGTGACTTTATTGAAGCCTTCTGTTTTGATTTCCAATAATGCTTTTTTAATGGATGGGTTTTGATATCTCATCGCAAAAAAGACCTTTTGTTCTACTCCAAGACGATTTTGTAATTTCTTTAGCAGTAGATTGCTGTAATGCGTGAGGGGAGATCCGTTTTCGGTCCACAATTGCTCGTATAGTTTTGTAGATTTTGGTGTGCGAAAAGGAATAATTATACAGTTTACAAGAAACTTTCTCAATATCCAAGGTAGGTCTATAACCCTTTTATCATTAAGGAATTGAGTAAGATATCTTCTTACTGCTTTTTTGGTTGGAGCATCTGGAGTTCCAACATTTATGAGTAGTATGGCGGTTTTATTTGAATTCATTTTTACAAAGACATAAAGATAGCTATTTGTTGAATGTATCTTTGTAAAAAAAGAAAAGTCCGGAAAGGGATACCGGACTTTTCAAGGTTAGTAAGAGATGAAAATATAATTCCTAATTACTGGTGATTTAGGAATTAAGCTCTTTTTGGAGTTTTTACGGTCAGAATTAGGATGGTACCTAATAATACGGCTGCACCACAAATTGTGAATGCAAGTGGGAATTGTCCCATATCACCCAACATACCACCAAGGATAGGTCCACCAATACCACCAACACCATAAGCTAAGAATACGAATGGGTAGTTTTGACCAACATTTTTAACACCGAAAGTTTCAGCAGTGATGGTTGGGAATAATGCAAAGTTACCACCAAAGTTAAATCCGATCAGAGTTGCTCCAATATAAAGAAGGTATTCGTTACCAGCCATATATGTAAAGGCTATAACTGTAACACCTTGAATTAAAGTCATTAGTATAATTGATCTTTTACGTCCGAAAGAATCACTAATGATTCCCCAAAGTATACGTCCAAGTCCATTAGCAATACTAAAAAATACTGCGATTGCTGTACTTGCGATCAAATCTGCTTGGATCTTTGTATATCCAGCTTCAATTAAGGCTTCAGATGGATAGAGTTTCATTAATCCAATAGACATCAGCCCTGCACCTGCACTAAATACAAAAGTGAAGAAAATAAAGTAAAACTGAATTTTTCTAAGCATCTCACCACTAGAGAATTCTATACCTTTTGAACCTTCACTAGAAGTAGCTTGTTTTTCTTCATAACCTTTTGGCGCCCATCCTGCAGGAGGGAATTTCATCCAAAGACCACCAATAATTACCATGGCCGCAAATGCGATACCATATACAGTAAATACATTAGATAATCCCATTGAATCAAGAAGATTTCCCCAGTTATCTGCTAGCTTAATCCAAAGCATAGCACCAAATCCAAAACCAGCAACCGCTAAACCTGTGATCATACCTTTTTTATCCGGGAACCAACGCATACCTACAGCAATAGGTACAACATAAGCGATACCAATACCGGCACCACCTAAAAGTCCTATTAATAAAGTAAGTGACCAGAAATCTGTTCCACCGAATAAACCGGCTAGAATATATCCTAATCCAAGTAAAACACCACCAAGGATAGCAAGTTTTTGAGGACCTACTTTTGGCATTTGTTTACCTGAAAGAACCATAAATACTGCAAATGCAGCAAGACCAATAGAGAATACCCATTGAGTATCAGCTTTAGACCATCCAGCTTCCACCAAATCTGGTGTAAATACCGACCATGCATAAATTGCACCTAAAGCCAGTTGTATTAAGATTGCACCAACTACTACCAGCCAGCGATTCATAACTTTTTGTTCCATTGTTTTTTAATTAGATGTTAGAAAATAGACATTAGATTATAGATGTAATTTGTCTAACATCTATTTTCTATTGTCTTTTTTGATGTAGACACCTCAGGCCCTTGTGGGACCTGAAATGTCTATTATTAATTAAGTTTGGAAAGTTTTATCTTTTAACTTCTACTTTAGCACCATCGATGATTTCTTCAACAACACCTGGATCAAGTAATGTAGAAGTATCTCCAAGATTTGAAGCATCTCCTTCACCGATCTTACGTAAGATTCTACGCATGATCTTTCCAGAACGAGTTTTTGGAAGTCCAGTAACTAATTGGATCATATCCGGCTTAGCGATTGGCCCAATCTCTTTGTTTACCGTTTGACGGATTTCAGCTTCAATAGTTTCTAATTCTGCATCAGTTAGTTCTTCACAAGTAACATAAGCATAAATACCTTGTCCTTTGATCTCGTGAGGATAACCTACAACAGCAGACTCATTAACTTTTGGATGTTGGTTGATCGCATCTTCAACTTCGGCAGTACCGATACGGTGACCTGAAACATTGATCACATCATCAACACGACCCATAATACGGTAATAACCTTCTTCATCGCGTTTTGCTCCATCACCTGTGAAATATAATCCATTATAAGTTGAGAAGTAAACCTGACGGCATCTTTCATGGTCGCCCCAAGTTGAGCGGAGCATACCTGGCCATGGGAATTTAATAGCTAAGTTACCTTCAACGCTATTTCCTTTAAGCTCATTTCCTTCGTTATCTACAATGATAGGTTGTACACCTGGAAGTGGTAATGTAGCGAAACTTGGTTTCGTAGGAGTAATTCCTGCTAGGTGTGATCATAATACCACCGGTTTCAGTTTGCCACCATGTATCAACAATAGGACACTTGCCACCACCAACAATGTCGTGGTACCAGCGCCAAGCCTCTTCATTGATAGGCTCACCAACTGTACCTAATACTTTAAGAGAACTTAAGTCATGCTTAGTTACCCATTCGTTACCTTGTGCTACAAGTGCACGGATAGCTGTAGGAGCTGTATAGAATTGATTTACTTTATATTTTTCAACGATTTCCCAGAATCGTCCTGCATCTGGCCATGTTGGAACACCTTCAAACATGATTGAAGTAGCACCTGTCAATAATGGTCCGTATACGATATAAGAGTGACCAGTTACCCAGCCGATATCGGCAGTACACCACCACATATCACCATCGCTATATTGGAATACATTTTTGAAAGTATACTCTGCCCATGTCATATAACCAGCAGTTGTGTGTAGTACTCCTTTAGGTTTACCAGTAGAACCTGAAGTATAAAGAATGAATAAAGTATCCTCAGAATCCATTACTTCTGCTTTACAATCTGTACCAACACCTTCGATTAGTTCATGCCACCATAGGTCACGACCTTCTTTCATAGTAACATCTTCACCAGTACGTTTGTAAACGATCACTTTTTCTACTGTAGTAGTCATTTCTAAAGCATCGTCAACGATTCCTTTAAGAGGAATGCTCTTCGTTCCACGGTAAGCACCGTCTGAAGTAATAACAATATTAGAAGTACCGTCATTGATACGGTCTGCAAGAGCATTTGCTGAGAATCCAGCGAAAACGATCGAGTGAATAGCTCCAATACGTGCACAAGCTAACATAGCGATAGCAAGTTCGGGGATCATTGGAAGGTAAAGAGTTACTCGATCACCTTTTTTAATACCTTGATTTTTAAGAACGTTTGCGAATTCACAAACTTTTTCAAATAGTTGCTGATAAGTAAGCGTTACATTATCTTCTTTAGGATCATTTGGCTCCCAGATAATTGCCGCTTGATCTTTTCTTGTGAATAAGTTTCTCTCGAAAATATTCTCGGTGATGTTTAATTTACCACCTAAAAACCATTTTACATCAGGACCAGTAAAATTCCACTCTAGCACTTTATCCCATTTTTTGTGCCAATAATAATCTTCTGCAATTTTTCCCCAGAAAGCTTCAGGGTTAGCAACACTCTCCTGATACTTCTGAAGATACTCACTCAAGGATGTAATTTTGTTTGTCATAATTAATTCTATTAGGTTGAAAATACAATATGTTATTTTAATCTCTTAACTAACAATCATTTATAATTGTTAATTGATTAACAAATAATTCCAAAAAAATTTCTTCACCTACACAAATCAACCGCAGCGATAGCTAATTTAAAAATAATCCTGAGATTTCCTAGCAATAATTTATCTAAATAAGGAAGGGTGAAATATGCATGTTTTAGGTAAAAACAAATATTGATTTTTTTAAACCTCCTTGAGCTTTAGATACTGCTTATTTAGAAAATATTCTAAGAACTGGATATGTTATTATTTAGAGAGATTATATTTTATTTTCGGACTCCGTGATTTACTTAAAAATATTCGTAAAACGTGTAAAATTTATAGTTAATTTTGCTGCCTGTGGAAATGAGCTAACTTGGTCATTTCTTGGCTGAAAGGCCTAATTTTAAGTGTTATTGTGAAAAAATGAACAGTAAACGAAACGCTCTCAAATGATTAGTATTAAAGCGTTTCAAATAAAAACAAAGGAAATATGAAAATATTGGTTTTAAACTGCGGAAGTTCATCCATCAAGTACCAACTTTTTAACATTGAAAATGAAGAGGTTCTTGCAAAAGGGATCATCGAGAAGATTGGATTAGAAGGGTCAATGATCAAGAATAAACGTAATGATGGTGATGTAATTAAGCTTCAGGAGAATATTGCTGATCATCAGGATGGTATTAAGAAAGTACTTGATATTTTGGTTAGTGAAGATCATGGTAGCTTAGGCAGTTTAGAGGAAATTTCAGCTGTAGGACACAGAGTTGTTCACGGTGGTGAGACTTTCAACTCAAGTGTTATGATCACTGATGAGGTTGTTGCAAAAATGGAAGAGTGTATCGATCTTGCTCCATTACATAACCCTCCAAACTTAACAGGTATTAATTCTATCAAAGCATTATTACCAGAAGTACCACAATGTGGGGTATTTGATACTGCTTTCCATCAAACAATGCCTAAACACTCTTATATGTATGCCGTACCATACGAAATGTATGAAAAGCACGATGTAAGAAGATATGGTTTCCATGGAACAAGTCATAGATTCGTTTCTCGCAGAGCTTGTGAAATGTTAGATCTAGACTATGAAAACACAAAGATCATTACTTGTCACTTAGGAAATGGAGCTTCAATTGCAGCCATTAAGAACGGTAAATCAGTTGACACTTCAATGGGTCTTACTCCTGTAGAAGGTTTAATGATGGGTACACGTGCCGGAGATTTCGATCTTGGTGCATTATTCTATATCATGAACAAAGAAGGACTAGACGTTGCAGGAGCAAATGCAATGATCAATAAGAAAAGCGGTGTTCTTGGTATTTCTGGTGTTTCTTCAGATATGCGTGAAGTTGAAGAAGCGGAAGCTAATGGAAACGAAAGAGCAAAACTTGCATTAAATATGTATCATTATCGTGTTAAGAAATATATCGGTGCATATGCTGCTGCTATGGGTGGTGTTGATGTTATCGTTATGACAGGTGGTATTGGTGAGAATGGCCCTGAAACACGTGAAGTGATCCTGACTAACTTCGAATATTTAGGATTAGAGTTTGATAAAGAAGCCAACGCTAAAAAACGTGGTGTTGAGCTTGAAATGAATACTCCGGAGTCTAAAGTTAAAGCATTGGTTGTTCCTACAGATGAGGAATTAGTGATCGCTCGTGATACTTATAAGATCTTAAAAGGCGAATTATAATAACTCCATTATATCGACAAAAGGCATTCATTTTTAGATGGATGCCTTTTTTAATTTATGTATCCGTAGAGTATACTTCAAAATTATTATGTTCTAGCAATATGTGATTAGAGTTAGCAAAAAGTGAACTTTTCAGTCCTTAAGTTTAAGGGATAGGNTGTTTAAATTTATCGATCTTAAAAAAGTAACAAAAGACTAAATTAAGAAGTGCCAATGCATTCAATAGTGATCTAAAAAGTAAAACAAGAAAGAAGTATAGTTCCGAAGAGAAAATTTAGATAATGATTGAAGAAATACAAGGCGTGTCATTAGCTGTCTTATGTCGCAAAGAAGGAGGATATTATGCATAATATTACAAATGGAGTAAGGATTTTGTGGAAGTCGGAATGAAGCACTTAAACAGAGATGCACTTCGAGAGGCCAATACCATAGAAGTCCATATTCTGAATCATCTCAATTTAGAGTAAGGTCTCAAAGTCTTCAGACATCCATGCTTCATTCGTATACACAATCTACCTTGGAGCGAAGAGATGGTGTAGTTTGAAATCATAATATTAAATCTATTTTTTAATTTTTTAGTTTGGGAATCTATAGGTTAATCCAAAACTTAGAAAGTTATCTACAGCACTTTCACTAAGTCCTAAACCCCCAGAAAAATCTAGCTGAAAATTTGGAAATACGAGATATGTAAAACCGGCATCAATTAAATTTTCTGATTTTCCTTCTTCAGTCAGCATTCCATAGCCTTCAACAAACATGCCGAGTATATCTGTCAACTCAATCCCTAATGAAATTGTGTAAAAGTATTCGGGTACGGCAGTTTCTCCGTCCCATTCTACGCCAAGATTATATCCTATTGATAATTTGTCAGATAAGCTATGGGAAAGTGAAAACCGAATATTCGCAGCGGTATAATCAGGCTTAAAGTAATCATCTGCCGTAAAAGGTAATACCAGTCCACCAATAAATGCAATCTCTGGTTTCCATCCATCTTCCTCTGTGATTTTTACCTTAAAACCTGCATAAACCGGGCCTAATCCTGAAAAAGTATTGTTTGAATCTGTATTCTTAGTTAAAACTTTATTTCCTAAGTATTCCATACCTAAGCGCAACTCAAGATTTTCTAGTAAGCCATAGCGTAATAAAGTGGTGTTATAGGCAAACGACTTCTGTTCTATAAAATTTGTTTTGTAATTTTCTACTACAAAACCAGTCTCAATTTGCAATGCGAAAAGTGGAACAACCGAGGAGGATTCGGTTAGATCAGGACGATCAGTTATCAAATCAGGGATTGTGTCCTGGGCAATAGCTGTTAATGCAAAAGTAATGAATACGAGTATCAGAATATGTTTCATAAAATCAGGATTGTTATATTCAGATTCAAAGATAAACAATTGTCTATTCCTAGATTGTGCGATTTTGGAGGAGTGCCATAATCCTACAAATCCTTTCGTTGGATATTAGTTATCCATACCGTATTCATTTACGAAATAAAAATCTGGTTTAGTAATGCGATACGTATAAAAAGCCAGAACAGTAATTATTGAAACTATCAAAAAATGAAATAGTCTCTAATATCCGGTAAAACTTTTTGTACTCTTGAGTCTGTTTCAATTTGAGCTGTTGTTTTGTTAGTTTTTTACTCATTACTCAAGCATAATTTTGTTATACAGTGATTTAACAGAAAATGTGTGTTTGAGGTTATCTTTTATACAGAAAACCTCAACACACATATTTTTTGATTAGTTGACTGATTTTTATAAGTCAATAGCAGTTAATTCTGCAAATGCTATTTGATAATCACGTTCAGCTTCTAATGCTCTGTTTAATACCTCGTAATACAATCCAATCTCCACAATGTAATCCAATATTGAAATCTGACCCTTATCAAGTGCTTTCTTTAATAAATCGGTATTATTCACCGTTTCTAGCGAATTGCGATATTGTAGGGCATTTTCCAATAAGCCGATGGTGCGTTAAATTATAGTTGAAGCTGAGCATAAAATTGCTGTTTTATGTCAATTACGCTTTTTTCGGCAGCCAAAACCTCAGCCTTAGCCTGTTTCACTTTATTTTTATTCGCCCACAAAGGGATTGAAACTCCTGTTGTAATTCCCTGATAACGCTGACCGACAACTTTTTCACTTATGTATCCGACTGAAAGTTCGGGTAAGTTTTGAGCCTTGTTTATGCTTAGCTGTTTTTTACTAATCTCCACCGTTTGTTTTATAGATGCCAATATTGGATTTCTTTGTTCGGCTTTCAAAAACCAATCATCAAAATTCAGTGGAATTGTCGGTTGAATAAAATTTGAATCTTCAACAGAAATCGGATTTCCTCCGTTTAATCGCTTAAGTTGCTCTAAAATAGCAATTCGTTCTACATTAATGCTTGCAATATCTCCCTCAACAAGCGATAAATTTAATTTTGCCTTATTGAAATCTAAAACATTGGCATCGCCTTTTTCGAATTGTTGTTTAACCGAGTTTTTAATTATTTGTGCATGCTGAAGACCTAGTAACATTTCCTGTTGAAGTGCATTATAATAGATAAGCTCAATAAGGTATTGTTTGGCTTCCAACAAAACATTCATCCTTTCTGCTTTAAACTGCCACTCCAATAAAAGATTCTGTTCTACCACCATGTTACCTTTCATTCCGATGAGGGTTGCAAAGTCAAAAGTTTGAGCTACACTAAAATCTGTCCTGTTCCCGATTTCGTTTGGGTTACCCCACAAATAGTTAAAGCCAATCTCAAGCTCGGATAGATTTTTCAAAGTGCTGTTTTGTAATTTTTGAGCATCGAACTTTGCACCAAGTGACTTAAGTGTTGTATTATTTTGTTCAATGGTGTCCAACACTATATCGATGTTACTTTGACTATAAACAATAGAACTTATTAGTATAGCCAGTATGCATATTGTTATTTTTTTAATTCTCATAATTATTATTCCGATATGATTTCTTCCGAAGCTGTCTCTGAATCAGCTTGCTTGCTGGTTATGAGAAACATAATTGGAATTATAAATCCGTTTAAGATAGTGGAGGTAAGTAGACCTCCCAATATAACTTTCGCCATTGGACTTTGAATTTCATTGCCCGGCAAGTCGCCTCCCAGTGCCAGAGGAACTAATGCAAGCCCAGATGATAATGCAGTCATTAAAATAGGGTTTAAGCGGTCAAGAGAGCCCTGCAAAACACTTTCCATTGCTGATAATCCTTCCTGATGCAGATCGTTATACCTTGAAATAAGGAGCATACCATTTCGCGTGGCAATACCAAAAAGCGAAATAAAACCAATAATTGATGGAATGCTAATAAATCCACTTGAAAAGTAGATGGTAAATACTCCCCCTATCAATGCAAGAGGTAAATTTAACAGCACCACTGCTGATTGGGTGACATTGCGAAATTGATTAAATAGCAGTAAGAATATGGCCAATACAGAAAAAATCGATGTGATTAATAAAGTTCTAGAAGCTGCTTGTTCGCTTTCAAACTGGCCACCATATTGTATATGATACCCTTCGGGTAATACAATATCTTCATTCACTTTTCTCTGAATATCATTCACTACACCCCTTAAATCGCGTTCGGCAATGTTTACCGAAACAACAATTTTCCGCATAACATTTTCACGGTTAATAGTATTGGGACCTGTTGACGAGCTTATTGTTGCAATATTACTTAAAGGAACTTTTCTTCCATTTGCATCAACCATTAGTTCTTTAATTCTGTCGGCTGTAGCTCTACTTTCGTTGTTTACTTTTAAAGTAAGGTCGAATGACTTGTTTCCTTCGTAAACCATAGATACCACTTCTCCTGCCAGCATCACATTTACAACTTCTGCAAACTCAGGTAGAGTAACTCCATACTTTGCCATTACTTCACGTTTAGGCTCGATTTTTAGCTGTGGACGCTGTATTTGCTGTTCTACATTTAAATCTCCAATACCTTCAATACCTTCAATAGATGCTTTTATTTGATTTCCCAATTCAAACATCTTATTCAAATCGGTTCCGAATAGTTTGATTGCGATGTTGGCTCTTGTACCCGATAACATAGCATCTATACGATGTGAAATAGGTTGTCCAATCTCGATGTTCGCCCCTGGGAATACTTTTAATTTTCACGTAAATCAGCTAAAACCTCGTCTTTTGAGCGTTCAACAAGAAGAAATGGAGCTTCAATTGCAGCCATTAAGAACGGTAAATCAGTTGACACTTCAATGGGTCTTACTCCTGTAGAAGGTTTAATGATGGGTACACGTGCCGGAGATTTCGATCTTGGTGCATTATTCTATATCATGAACAAAGAAGGACTAGACGTTGCAGGAGCAAATGCAATGATCAATAAGAAAAGCGGTGTTCTTGGTATTTCTGGTGTTTCTTCAGATATGCGTGAAGTTGAAGAAGCGGAAGCTAATGGAAACGAAAGAGCAAAACTTGCATTAAATATGTATCATTATCGTGTTAAGAAATATATCGGTGCATATGCTGCTGCTATGGGTGGTGTTGATGTTATCGTTATGACAGGTGGTATTGGTGAGAATGGCCCTGAAACACGTGAAGTGATCCTGACTAACTTCGAATATTTAGGATTAGAGTTTGATAAAGAAGCCAACGCTAAAAAACGTGGTGTTGAGCTTGAAATGAATACTCCGGAGTCTAAAGTTAAAGCATTGGTTGTTCCTACAGATGAGGAATTAGTGATCGCTCGTGATACTTATAAGATCTTAAAAGGCGAATTATAATAACTCCATTATATCGACAAAAGGCATTCATTTTTAGATGGATGCCTTTTTTAATTTATGTATCCGTAGAGTATACTTCA
>PARP01000021.1 GCA_002711565.1 Bacteroidota bacterium | reverse complement strand
ATTGGCTTGCTATTCACTATTTTGTTTGTGAATGGTGAACCTGAAAATGTTAGAGTTTTTAATGAGTATTACCGGCCTTATGAACCAACAACCATTAATCGAAATACCAAATTTATATCCAAGGAGGAGATTTTATATACCGAGCTTATCCATTCATATGCTAGCAAAGATTATAGATATGTTGAGGTATTAATAGATAAATTTGTTTTAAAGTACGAACTAAGGCCTGAATTAGAATTAATTGAGGCTATTACATTGATAGAGAATAAAAAGTTTAAACAAGCCAAAGAAAAGTTAAGGTTATTCTCCCAAGAAAAATCCCATCCTTATACAACCGAGGCCTATTGGTATTTAAGTTTAATAGAAATTTTTGAGGGTGACATCCAAGATGCATTAGCTATGATGCAAGAAATTGAAAAGCATAGTGTTTTAAATGCTTCTATGGCTAAATTCAAGAATGAACTCCTGAAAATGCATTAGATTTTCTCTCAAACTGTTAATTGTTTTACTAGTTTCTGAAAAAAAGATTGAAAAAAAGTTCTTAGTTTTATGCGACATTTCTAAGAATTTGGTATTAAGTAATGAGTAAAACATCTGAGGCGGAGATCAGAAAAGCTTTTATCGAAGGTGATAATCAGGCTCTTAAAGAGATTTATAAGCATGTTTATCCACTGATAGTAAGGTTTGTAACCAAGAATATGGGTTATGAATCCGATGCTAAAGATGTATTACAAGAAGCGTTCTTAGTTATTTTGTTTAAAGTTCGTGAGAACAATTTTGTTTTAACATGTGAGTTCAATACCTACGTTTATGCCATTTGTAAGAATTTATGGTTGAAGTCACTAAGAAATTCAAGATATCACGATCATAAAATAGTTGATATTGACCAGATTGGAGATGTGGAATACTTTGTGGATTTCGAGGAAGAGGCTCAATCGACTACCAAATATCAGTTATTCAGAAAACATTTTGGGAGTTTAAGCGAGTTATGCAAAAACCTCCTGAAAATGTTTTTTGATAAGAAAAACTTTTATGATATAGCTGATCAATTGGATCTGGCGAACTATGATTATGCACGAAAAAAGAAATATAAGTGCAAGAATGTATTGATCAACAGAATAAAAAAGGACCCTAATTACAAAAAGTATCTATATGAAAAACAAAGATCTTAGTTTAAGAGTTCAGAAGTATTTAGGGGGTGAGCTTACTGCTGTGGAAGCAGAAAGCTTCAAAGCCGAAGTGGCAAAAAACAATGAACTAAAGAAAGAATTAGAACTACAGCAGGGTATTGCCAATGCAATTATGGACGATACTCCGGCAGAGTTCCTTTCAAGATTAAATAAAATCCACAATGAGCTTGGTTATAGTAAAAGTGGTCCGAAAATATTCTCATTGAAGAAAGTTACACTGTTAGCAGCCTCTTTCCTGGTGCTAATCTCCTTGGGAAGTGTATTTGTATTTAATGCTTTCAATACACCGAGTCACACAGAACTGTTTGAAGAGTATTATGAACCATACGACTTGTCAATCACTACCAGAAGTGTTGTCCAGAATGAGATCTCAAGTTTTGATAAAGCTGTCATTAAGTATAATAATGGCGAGTATATTGAAACTAAAACGATTTTAAAGGAAATCATGGTAGCAGATAATCCAAACGGGAGTATATTGATCATGTTAGGGATTTCTTGCCTAGAATTAAATGAGTTAGATCAAGCAAAATCATATTTTACACAATTAGTCGAATCGGATAATGCATTCTTTACCCAACAGGCAAAATGGTATTTAGCATTATGTTATCTGAAAGAGAAAAATCTAACTGAAGCTGTAGCTGCCTTAGAACATATTGCCTCGGATACAGGTTACTATAAAACGAAAGCCCATCAGCTTCTGGGAGGATTAAAAAACAACTAGAATTTCGCAAAATACTCTTTTAAATGTCACTCAAATGAGTGACATTTTTTGTTGTATGGTATTAAAATCAGACGCAGGTCTGAAAGCGGTTTTCGAAAAGCTTTAAAAGAGTAGAAAAAATGTAAATCCCCTAACTATGAAACAACTAAATGCAAATTTACTAGTGAAAACCAGTTGGTCGGTAATGATGTGTCCACAAGACCCACCTCCACCACCTCCACCAGATCCACCACCTCCACCAGAAGGTGATGAAAAGAAATGATTAAAGGGAAGGCTACGCCTTCCTTTTTTTATAAATACTGATAGAAACAATAATTAAAACAGAAAAAATCAGAATGTAAAAAACATAGGAGATTCCATTTTTAGAGTCTTTTATCATTTGTTCTTCGCCCATAGAAATGTAACCAGACCAGTAGTATGGATGACTCTTTAATGGATCTGCATTTTTAAGATACTCTATTTTTGCTTGTTGAAGTACTTTCTGCGTAGATAGGTTTTTTTCTAGATTCGCATAAAAGTAGTTCATTAATTCAGCACTTGTTTTATCATTAACCGTCCAAAGTGTAAGTGTTAAGCTTGGACATCCAGAAATAATCAATGCCCTCGCAAAGCTCATAATTCCTTCTCCGGATTTTATGCTTCCTGAGCCGCTATTACAGGCACTCAAAACAATATGCCTCGGACCTGGTGGAAGATTATAAAGATCCTTTGTATAAAGCTTGAAATCATCTTCCTGATCAGGTGTGAAAATTAAATGAGAATATGCCGGATTGTCGTTATTGATCTGTGCATGCATCGCAAGATGTATGATGTCATATTTAGTATAGTTTTTATTGAAAGCACTTATGTTCGCTTTCTTATCAGCTAAAGACTTAGTTGGGAAATAGGACCTGATATTATCTACTTCCTCTTTATTGTATTTTAAGTCAATATAAGTGTCAGAATTATCCTTATAATTTGGTGCAAATGCCAAAATCTTGTTATTTGAAATTTGAGAATCTGAATCTAAAAGTTTGGATGTGTAGTGATAACCTATATCATTTTTAAAAACAAGATATGATGGCTTCGCCGTAAAGTTTTTATTATCTGTAACTAATACTTCAAAAGGTAATTCTAAAAGCTCATCATCAGGGATAATTGTAAGAGATCTACCTTTTATATGTTGCTCATAAGGAAGAATTAATGTTTTATATAGATTATGAGACTTTAAAACGAACTTTTTATGAGAACAGGCATTTTTATCCCATTTAACATATTTTACAACTGTGTCTAGATCATTTCTGAAATTCTCATCAATGATTTGTTTAGTTAGTAATAAAGTGTCTTTCGAAATTAGACTAGAGAACAAAGAGTTGTTAAAAAAATAATATTCCAGAATAACTCCATTTCTTTCTAAACTCATTTGAAGTGAATCAATAGATAGATTAGCTTGCTGCAACTTATCTTTAGCATATTGTTGTTGGGCGTCACTTAANTGATAAACGTTTTTAACCAGTTTTCGATCAATTTCTGTAATAAGTTCGTTTAATATTTGAATTGAATCAGACTCAGGATTGGATTGATTGATGACAAATAATTCAAACTCAAACTGTTCTTTCTCTTTTTCTAAACTTCTCTCCTTGAGCAATAAACTATCTGGAATTTGATGGATGTTTTTTAATCGATCTTCATTTATTCTATCCATTAAGATCCCGGATTTGCTGTTCTGGCAAAGCTCAAATGCTGATTTTAAGTATGAATGATCATTTGTAAGCTTATGAAGCTTATAAGTGACCTCTAAGAATAATTCATAAGTGTTTTTGTAGTTAGCAGCGATCCAGTGCTTTCCACTTTCTGTAGAATATACTTTTCTTAATTTGTTTACAACATCTATTGCATTAGCATGAAGTTGGGATTGGGTTTCTAACAATAACTTTTTTTGCTCATCATTGGATGCGAACTCTAACTGAGTTGATAGTATTTCTGACCTAAATATTAACTGCTTGTAAAGCACTCTTTTTGAGAGGGCTGTTTCGTAAACAGGTGAAATGTTTTGATCTTCGAATTCCTGCCTGGTGTTATAGAAATTTACTGAGTCTAAACTGATTAATGCCTCATTATAGAGCTTACGAGTATGATAATATCTCGACAGAATTAGATAAGATTCTGCAAGATTTAACTTTGGTGATTGTAATTTCCTACTTAGGCTAATTGCATCCTTAATGTAGAGAAAAGCATTGTTTAACTTATTCGTTTTTAGATAATGTTCTGCTACATATTTAGAGATGTGAGCTTTGTTCCTGATATTTACCTTTGGTAAAAGTTCAAGCGTTTTATTAAGATAAAAATTCGAGTTTACAAGATCATTTTGCTCAAAATACAATTCTGTAATATTTCGCAATGTCATAATTCGCCTGTCAGGCTTACTATTATTGGAGTATTTTAAGGAATGGTTATAATATTTAATTGATGTATCTAATTCATTTATATAATGATACGAGACGGCCAATCTATTATACATTAAGGAATAAAGTGAATAGTCAAATGGATCGGATGGATCCAGTGATGCAAGTGCATATTTAGAATTATCAATGCTTTCATCATATATGCCTAATCTGTTATTTATCGAAGCAAGATAGCGGTAAGCATTCTTCCGGATATATACTGAATTGCTTTCATCTTCCAGAGATTTATAGAAATATTTTTTTGCTAAAATTAGATTTTCAAGACTATTGTATGCTATTGCTTTATACAAATAACTTATCCTTAAATGGTAATTAGAATTAATACTTTTGTTCTCAAGTTTATTAATAATATGAGTTAGGTATTTAACTGTTTTATTAAAATTTTGTGTTCTAACAGCACAGAAACCCAATCTGTATATTGTATATAATTCTAAATATTTGTCATTGAAATTGTTTGAAAGAATTGATTGAGCTGAAGTCTCCAATTGCTTTTCTGCTTCAATATAGTTTTGATCCCAATACTTTATATGTCCGGTTATTGAATTATAATAGGCTTTATTCAACAGAGATTCTTCTTTCTTACCCAGCATCTGAAGATATATGTCAAGATACTTCTGGGGATCAGCAAAACTGTCTCTATACTCATAAAGTAATGCTTTCTGCAGTATACAAAATCTAATTAGGGTTGAATCATTTGTCTGTTCTATGATCGAGTCAAAATAGATGTGTATATTCTCAGTTTCAAGGCTATCCTGAATAAATCGAAACTCATAAGTTGATTTTATAGACCCAAAATTTTCTGCAGTGCTTATTACACTTAAGGATAGGATGAGGGAGACGAAGAATAAGCGTTTCATAGGGCAGAATTGAATCTCTAAATTATTAAAAAAGATTGAATTTCTGGAATTGATTTTGCTAAGCTTTCGCGGGTTTTTTCTTACTGCTTATAATTATTAGGATTATTAGTGCTATTAAAAATGCAGTGAGTACATAAGCGATTTCCTTTTTAATTTTGTTCAATCCATGCTTACGGATCAATGGACTATCATCACCAATTACAATATATCCTGCCCAATAAAAAGGATGACTTTCAAGAGGTTCCGCTTGTTCCAGATATTTGATTTTTGCTAATTGTAGAGCTTTGCTTTTTGAATAGCCATAGGATAAATATTCATAGAAGAAGTTCATTAAGCTTTCACTGGATTTATCTTCCACTGTCCATTGCGTTAAAACCAAGCTCTTACAGCCGGCAAAAGTAAGTGCCCGCGCAAAACTCATCAATCCTTCTCCTTTTCTGATCTCTCCTGCTCCTGTATTACATGCACTAAGTACCATCATATCTGTATTCAATCTCAGGTCATAAATATCATTTGCATTTAGGCTGGATTTACCATCTTCAGGATAGAAAAGGATCTTTGAGTAATTTGGATTATTTGGATTTAATTCTGCATGTGTAGCAAGGTGAACGATGTCATAGTTTTCAAGGTGTAATAAGAAATTCTCCAGACTTGCTCGTTTACCTTTAAATGATTTGCTCTCAAAATGATCTTTTATGATTTCGATCTCATGAATCTAATGTTCTAATACCTTAATATTTTCTTGCTTTAAATTTGCATCAGATTTGATCTCTTTACTAAAAGGTGCAAAGGTTAATATGCTTTTAGAATCTTTACCTGCTTCACTATTATTTAACATTAGCGATGAGGAATAAGCATAACTTATAGGATTGGACTTTATCAAATAGTGTAGATCTGTGTTCTCGAATTCCAAATCCTTAATTAGTATTTCAAAAGGTAAGCTATATAACAAATTATCTGGGATTATTATCAATTCTTTATCTTGGATGAAAGATTCCAGTGGTTTGATCAAGACATTGTATAGATAAATTGCGTCTTGCATGAAATCCGAATGATCGATCTTTGAAGACTTCGTTAAAGGTTTACTGGCATACTGAACGATCTCATGCACAGCATTCAGTATATATGGGCTTATCGCCTGCTTATAAATGTTCGAACTATATTTATCAATTGCAATTATGTATAATAAATCTTCAAATAAAAAATATTCGATCACAACTTGATTGAGCTGTAAGCGATCTCTTACATTATTTGTTAAGTTGTTTTCCAATAAGTTTTTAAGAACAATAGATTGATTGCTTTCAAGAATGATATTTGTGCGAATTTGATATAGCTTTTCTGTATTGATGGAGATCTCATTTTCCAAAGAATCGATCTCTAAACTTGTGCCTGTCTTGATGGTATTATTTAAACTCAATTCCAAGGCCCTAATGCGACGGTCTAGTAGAGATTCTTCTTTTAGAAGCGAGTCCATTTTCAGATGATTCTCACCAATCTTTGCATCGATCATTAGATCCGTCAATATCCCACTCTTACTTTTCTGAGTCAATTCAAATCCGGAATCAATATATTTTGAATCTAAACTTAACTTATTAAGTTGAAGAGTATTCTCCAAAAGGATCTTATAATTAGCTCTGTTATTATCAGATATTAAAAACTTATCTTCTAAGTTCACATAAGAGCTTTTAATGTAATTCCCTGCTTCTATTGCCTCAATGATGGTTTCTCTTTGAATACTTAGTAAATGCTTTTTATCCGGATCGTTTGACACTACTATTATATGATTCAATAGTTCAGCTTTCCAACGTAAATATTCACTTAAGATCAATGGAGATCCTCCATCCGTATATTTAGGATTGAAGTTTAATTGGGTGTCTTTAAAATGAATGGTGCTTGCTATTAGTGCTTTCTGGATTTGATTAAGCGCCTCTTGGATCTGACCTTTTTCATAATAGTATTTACTGAGAATGAAATAACATTCGGCAACATTTTTATCATGCTTTCTACTATTCTTACCTAGAATTTCTAATGCAGAATTTAAATGCGTTAAACAGCTTTCATAATATTCAATCTCAATATAATACCTTGCAGCAAATCGATGTGCAATGCCTTTGAACTGTGGGTCGCTAGTAAGTTTAAATATTTCCTCTAATTCTGATTTTACTGCCTTAAGGTTTCCAATATTTAGATATAATTCGGCGAGTTTTAACTTGGTTTTTATGATCTGATCTTCTGACTTTACTTTTTCAGCTATTGCCAAGGCTGATTTGTAGTATAGATCTGCTGAATCGATGAGGTTCAGATTATGGTAAGCTTCACCAAACTCATGATGCAGTTCCCCATAGAACTCAAATGACTGCTTCGTTTTTGAGAATAAATAAAATGCTTGTTTTATGTATTCAAAATATAATTTGTTTTCACCGTATTCCTTAAAGCAAAGAGCCAGGTATAAGTAATTGTGTGCGATGATCGAGATATCTTTGTTCCTATCAAAATAAGAGTAAGATTCATAGAGGTATTTTTTCGCTAACACTAGATTGTTCACTTTATAGTTAGCTTCTCCAATTAAACTATACAATAATCCTATCGTTGGATAAAACGAACTTTTATTAAAGAGAACGTAATTAAGAGATTGGTATCCTTCATTAATAGCTTCCTGATATCTGTCCAGTTTCATTAAGCAATTCATTTTATTCCGATAAGCATTAAGCATAATGAGTGTGTCTGAGTGACCTCTGTTTAATGAATTCTGGATTGCCATCTCAGATAGATCTAAGGCTTCGATGTATTCTAACTCTTCGAACTTATGTAATGCATGTAAATGTATAATGCAGATTTCAATCTGAATATTACTTTTAAGGTCTTTTGAAAGATCCTCACTGATCGCTAAATGCATCTTACTTGCATTGAGGTTTCCGATCTTGAGCATTAGATAAGATAATGCTAAATGACTGTGGATCTTTTCTTTAAGAGATAGGTCAGACCTTTTGATCTGAGTTAAGAGTTTCTGGGTTTCTTTTTTATAAAACGAATCCTCAAAATGATTCTTTTCATGGATCAATTGTATCAACTCAAAGGTTTCTGAGGCAAAAATGACTTGCCCTATAATTAGGAATAACAATAATAGTATGATTCGTCGAATATTCATTATTGTTGATTATAGGGTCAATATAATTAGATCAAATTTTTACAGATTTGATAATTCTCTTCATCAAAACATACCAGATAGATCACCTGTGGAAGAGAATTGTTTTGTACATAATTTTTAATAGTTTTTATAGCAGTTTCGGCAGCTAATTCTTTAGGATAACCATATACTCCAGTACTGATGTTTGGGAAGGCAATAGAGATGCATTGATTAGCTCTGGCAAGTTCAAGACTTTTAAGATAACAAGATTCAAGTAATTCATCTTCTTTGTTATTTCCATCTTTCCAAATCGGTCCAACTGTATGAATTACATGTTTTGAAGGAAGATTATATGCTGCTGTTAGCTTAGCATCACCGGTTTCGCATCCATTCAATGTTCTGCATTCCTCAAGAAGTTCAGGTCCTGCTTTTCTATGGATGGCTCCGTCTACTCCGCCACCACCAAGCAAAGAGTTGTTAGCAGCATTCACGATCGCATCAGCCTTAACTTCAGTAATATCACCTTTTACTAAGAAGATCCTTCTGTTCATTATTTTACCTCCATGACAAATATTTGAGAGGTCTCATATTTGATGACCTTTACAGTTTTACCTTTTTCGATATATCCTGTGATAGCTGTGGCATCATAGATCTCATTGTCGATGACAACCTTTCCTGCAGGACGAAGTACTGTATGAGCAACACCTTCTTTACCAATTACATCAACATAAGTGTCTTCAGAGATCGTAAAGCCTGCACTAGCTTCCTGCGAAGATTCAAGTGCAAGATGTCCAAATGATTTTGATGTTAGCATCTTTTTACTCAGGTAAATAGAACTGATTATTGCTAGAAATGCTGCGGTAATCACTATGAAAAATGCATTGAACACAGGAATGATATTTAAATTTCGGTCGCTAAAATCCAGTGTGTCAACCATACTCAATGTTAACCCTACAACGACTAAAAGAATACCTGAGATTCCTGCAATCCCAAATCCAGGAATGGCGAATATCTCAACTGCGATCAGTATAACTCCCACAAAGAACAATGCGATCTCCCAATTCTCTGCAATGCCTTCTACATAGAGCGGTGCAAAGTATAATAATGCTCCTAAAATTGCTGCTACTGAAGGGAAACCTAATCCTGGTGATTGCAGTTCAAAATAAATTCCACCAATGATAAGCATGATCAGAATTCCTGAAATATATGGTTTGATCAGCCAACCAATAATATGATCGATAGGTGCAAGTTCCTGTTTTACAAGTTCATATTCGGGAATTCCAATTTTGGAGATAACTTCTTTAAGTGATGATGCTTCACCTTCGCAAAATCCGAACTTAATAGCCTCTGATGTTGTAAAAGTTAATACTTTGCCGGAATCAATCACGTTTTCGATCTCCACTCTCGGATCAACCATGGCTTGAGCGATATCGGGATCTCGGTTCGATGATTCAGCTGTAGATCTCATCAAAGATCTCATATAAGATTGATATTTATCGGGTAGAGCTTGTCCACTTTGATCAACAACTGTGGCCGCACCAATATTTGCACCTGAACGCATGTATATGCTGTCACAAGCAATTGAGATCAATGCACCTGCTGAAGCTGCGTTATTATCAATAAAAACATAAACAGGGATCTCAGACTGAAGAATAATTGTTCTGATCGAATCGGCAGCATCCAGTAAACCTCCATAAGTATTCATGTGAATCAACATGTGATCAGCACCAATTTCCTTAGCCTCTTGGAAAGCTTTCTTCGTTTTACGCCATACAGGTGGAGCAATTTCCTCTTTTATATCGAAAGTGTAAACTTTCTGTTTCTGAATGCTATCGTTAGCAAATAGTGAACTGGGAGAAATCAGGATAATGAATCCAAAAATTACTCCTAACAAGATATTTGATATTTTTCTCATGGATCTTAATTATTGACCTGCTTGGCAACTTCTTGCTTGCGTTTGTTATACATTTTCTTCCACGCACGACTTCTCCAATATGTTTTTTGCCAGTATTTACCCCAGGTGATATTCGTCCATAGACGCTCATGGAGATAATAGAAGATCAATTTGGCAACTACCTCAATAGCAGTTATGAACGAAGCATTTTCTATTACTTCGGACATGGTTTGATCTGTAAATCTTCTAAATATTACAAATACGATCAACCATGTAGTTAGCGAAGCGATTATACGCCAACTGATCGCTTTTAAAATACTTCTAATCGGACTGTCTTTTTTCATTACAGCCTTTGTTTTTTGCTTTTCTGCTTTTGCCATAGGAGAATCTTTAGGCTAATTTGTTAAACAATGATACCAATTTTGCGGTTTTTATCCAAAGAATTTACGAACTGTAGCTACTAAATCCTTGTGGAGTTTGCCATTTGAAGCAATAATTTCTTGTCCAAACAGATAGTTGTTTTCTTCTTTGAAATCACATACACTACCACCTGCTTGTTTGATCAAAAAGCTTCCTGCTGCAACATCCCAGGGCTTTAATCCATATTCATAGAAGCCGTCGAACCTGCCACATGCAGTATAGGCCAGATCAACAGCAGCTGAACCTAAACGTCTGACACCTCTTGTATGTTGCATAAAGTGTTTGAAGAGCTGTAAGTACTCATCAAGCCTGGAATAATCATAAAATGGGAAGCCAGTCGCTAGAAGTGAGTTGTCGAGGTCATCTGTGTTTGTTACTTTAACTTCCTTCTCATTCAAATAAACCTGTGCCCCTTTCCAGGAATAAAAGCATTCCTCTCGCATAACTTCATAAACGATACCGATAATGATCTCGTCTTTATGCATCAAGGCAATGCTGATCCCGAATAATGGAATTCCATGAATGAAATTTGTGGTCCCATCAAGAGGATCAATGATCCAATTATAGCCTTCAACAGTTTTAAGCTCAGGACTTTCTTCTGCTATGAACCCAGCTTCAGGCATTAGTTTCCGTAACTCCTGAATGATCATTTTTTCAGCTGTTTTATCAACATAGCTCACTAAGTCATGAGCACCTTTCGACTCTACATCAGATTCCTGAACCTTATTTAATTCAGACTTAATGAAATGCCCGGTTGCTCTTGCAAGATTGCATACTTGCTTAGCTATTAGATCAATTGATGGCATCTTGTTTTATATTTAGTAAGTTCTTTTTCTTGAAATATATAATTCCTGCTATTCCCAATAATATGAGAATAGATGAAATGATCTCAGCCTGTGTGATCTCGAAACCTATGATCTCATAGGTAGAGTTAACTCTGATCTTTTCAATTATGAATCTTTCAAAACCATTCATTATCAGGTACATGCTGAATAAAACACCTGAAACTTTGATCCTTTTTCTTAGAAACCATAATACTCCAAAGAAAATGGAGCACATTGTAGTTTCATATATCGGTGTTGGATATACAGGTTCTGCAAGTTTGTAGCAATAAATACCTTCACATCCTTCTATTGGGATCCCTTTACTTAAAACATTATTTGGATAATCATAAGCCCATGTCCATTCCGGGAGGAAACTAAGCCATTCAGGTTGTTGAGCAAGATTCACAATCCCCCAATCCCCATCACCGGAAACCTGACAACCAATTCTTCCAATCGCATAGCCGATCATAAGCGCTGGTGCTACCGCATCTGCAAGTTCGCTCCATGGAATATTATTCTTTTTACAGTACCAGGTTAAGGCCAGAGCAGCAGTGATTAAACCTCCATAGAAAGTTAAACCACTAAATGATAACAAGGAACCAATCGGGTCTGCAAAGAATTCTTCAGGATATTCTAATTGGTGAAAGATCTTAGCTCCAATGATCCCTGAAACGGCAGCTATAATTATTAAAGTATTCGTTAATTCCGACAAAGGAACAAGTTTGATGACTTTTTCTGGTTTATCAAGTTTCTTGGCTTCTTTGTTCTTATATAATCTGAATGTTTGGATGATCGCAAGTGCTGCGCCGCCGATCAGATTTCCTTCAAGGGAGAATATATATTCTTGAGGATTCAATGAAAACTGATCATAATCGAATATTAATCCAATGATCTTAAATCCAATGATAAAACCTGCTAGAGCGGTTGTCAGAAGCTCTGAAATGGTCGCAGGCCTTCCTATAATTGCCTTTTTTTTAATGGCTTCAACGATTCCTGTTTTTTCTTTTCTCTTAAGTTCTTTTCGAATTAAGAGTGAAGCCACTACAAATGTTAGAGCAAGGAAAAAACCATAGCTCTGGATGGGAAGGTTCCAGCTGGTGCCAAAAATGTCATTGAAGAAATCAGTAACTCTTGGGTACATATTAATCTAAAATTGTGATATCGTAACATTCGTCATTGATCATTTGATCAAGTCTGACTTTTTTGATCGTATTGGTTAAGTCGGAATTATGTTTGGTTCTGACTCTAATATAATTCTCAGTGAAACCATGCATATAACCCTCATGATTATCTCCCTCAAATAACACACTGAATTCTTGTCCCTGATGGTCGTGATAGAAAACTCTCTTCTTCCTGTCAGAAAGTTCCTTTAATCTTTGCACTCTTTCCTTGATTACATTATTTGGAATTTTATTCTCCATTTTTTGAGCTAGAGTGCCCGGTCTTTCTGAGTAAGGAAAAATGTGAGCATAAGTGATTTGATTATCTCTTATGAAGTTATATGTATCTAGGAAATCCTCTTCAGTTTCGCCGGGAAATCCAATGATCACATCCGCCGCGATCATTGCATTTGGAAGTTTATCTTTTATTAGATCGATCCGCTCAGCAAAAAGTTCTCTCTTATATTTTCTTTTCATCGCTTTAAGGATTTTATTACATCCTGATTGCAATGGAATATGGAAGTGGGGGAGGAACTTGTCTGAATTGATCACCAAACTTATGATATCATTATTAAGCAGATCCGGCTCAATTGAGGAAATCCTAATTCTTTCGATGCCATTAATTTTTTCCAGCTCTTTAAGTAAGTCTAAAAGTGTCTCATCTGTATGTTTGCCAAAATCACCAACATTAATCCCAGTAAGGATCACTTCTTTGATGTTCGAACTAGCGATCTCTTTAGCTACTTCAATCGTATTTTCTACTGTATCAGATCTACTTCTCCCTCTGGCAAAAGGTATGGTGCAGAACGTACAGAAGTAATCACATCCATCCTGAACTTTAAGGAATGATCGGGTTCTATCTCCTGAAGAATAACTTGAATAGAAAGAATAATCACGTTTGAGATCTGAAGCAGCTACTTTAGCTTCAGCATCATCTTGAATTCCTTTGAGATGTTCAATTAACTCAAATTTCTCTTTATTGCCAAGAACAAGGTCAACACCATCAAATGCTGCAAGTTCATCAGGTCTTAATTGAGAAAAACATCCTATAACTGCAATTCTTGCATGAGGATTTCTTTTATGCGCTTGCTTTATAGCTGTTTTACATTTCTTTTCTGCATTTCCAGTAACAGTGCATGAATTGATCACATAAAAATCAGCCTGATCTTTAAAATCAACCAATTCAAACCCATCATTTAGAAAGGTTTTGGAAATGCTTGAAGTCTCAGAGAAATTTAATTTACAACCAAATGTTAGGAATGCTATTTTCTTCATCAAGGCAAAGATAGCTAAACCTTAGTGTTTAGGGGCGGGTCGGTCGATATATTTTTGTAACAGAATGCCTCCAACGATAAAAATCAATCCTACGAAAGTTGTGATCAGAATTTGTTCCCCTACAGTTAAATGAATGATGATAAGAGCAATAAATGGTGAGAGGTAAACCAAGTTGCTCACTTTGGCCGTGTTTACAGAGTATTGAAGAGCTTTCAACCAGAAGAAGTAAGTAAGGCCCATCTCAAAAAATCCTATATAAATACCTCCACCAATTGCTTCAGGTTTAGGAATTGTGAACTGACCGGTAATTATCAAGTAGACAGATATATAAAAGGCGCCAAATATGAAATTCAGTAATAGCTTTGGAAGATCTGATCGTTCATCTTTTACATTATAGATCCAATATAATGCCCAGAATAATGCGCTTCCTAATGCTAAACCTATGCCCAGATAATTATCCGAGGCAAGATTGCTGAAGTTTCCTTCTGATGAGATGATCATAATTCCGATAAAACTAATCAGGATAGCAAGAATGCTTTTGTAACTGATCTTTTGCTTTAATAAAGGGATTGATAATAACACAAGAACTACAGGCCAAAAGTAATTTAAAGTACCTGCAATTTGAGCTTGCAACAGATCATAAGCTTTGAAAAGTATAAGGTAATAAGCAAATGGATTTAATGCACCAAGAAAGGCGGAATTGAGGATGTGTTTGGAACTTAGCTTTAGTAGGGATCTATGTTCTCCATTTATCAAGTTGATGATCAATAAGATCAAGACTGAAGAAACACTGGCAATGAAAAGGAGATTAGCCGTATCAATATGTTGGAGCGTAAGCTTAAAAGCAGAACTCATCGTTGACCAGAAGAGTATGGCCGTAATTGCAAATCCGTATGCCTTTTTCTGATCTTTCATATTAATGTTTTGCCCAATCAGGGAATAATTGCATATCAAAACCAAATACGATTTCACTAAAGAAGTAAGTCGCAAGAGTTATTACAATTGCTCCAAAAATATTTAAAATGAAACCGGTTTTAGCCATTTGCATGACTGTTAATCTATTTGTTCCAAAAATTATTGCATTTGGAGGAGTGGCTACTGGCAACATAAATGCCATTGAAGCTGAGAGTGTTGCAGGTAGCATGAACAAAAGTGGATTGATCTGAACACTTACGGATAATCCGGCAAGTATCGGTAATAACATTTCCGTCGTTGCTGTATTGGATGTGAGTTCGGTTAGGAAAGTCATTACTAAACAAATTACCAGCATCACCAGAATTGGATGAATACTAACAACCCATTGTAATTGATAACCGAACCATTCTGATAATCCTGATTCCTTAAATCCACTCGCCAATGCAAATCCACCTCCGAAAAGTAGAACAATATGCCATGGGATTTTCGCTATGGCATCCAGATTCAAAATAAACTTGAGCTTTTTGTCCTTGGCCGGAATCATAAATAATATTATACCCATGATAACTCCTACTGTACCATCATTAATATATTCCGGGTTATTAAATAGGTTAGACCAACCCGGAATAACAAAATCTCCAATATTGATATTCGATCTGAAAAGCCATAAAAATGCTAAAGCGATAAAGTTGATGAAGATGATCCTTTGATCCTTTGCTCGTAAGTTACTGGTGCAAGCTCTTCATATTCACGTCTAAATGTAGATTTGTCGATCTCATTCCATGTGTTTTTCTTTGGTTTATATACATAGTATAGATAAACAACACAGAATATAAATATGACCACGGCAATTGGAAATGCGAAAAATAGCCATTGAGCAAATGAGATCTCCGGTGCTTCCGGGAACATTACCTGAAATATTCTTGCAAATGATAGATTCGGAGGCGTTCCAACTAGTGTAGCTATACCTCCAATAGATGCACCATGTGCAACGCCTAATAGCAATCCGATAGAGTATTTTTGTACAACTTCTTTGTCGATTTTATCTTCTAGTTTCGACATGATCGATAATAAAATAGGGACCATCATCATGCATGTTGCTGTATTTGAGATCCACATGGAGAGAAATCCTGCGGCAAGCATAAAGCCCAGCATAATACGTGCAGGACTTAAACCTGTGAACATTAGGATCTTTAGGGCTATTCTTTTGTGTAGATCCCATTTCTGCATGGCAATGGCAACGATAAATCCTCCAATAAACAGAAAGATGACATGGTTAAAATAGGTTGAAGACACATCTTTGCCATTCATGATGCCGAGTAATGGGAATAATGCAACCGGAATTAATGAGGTTACTGCCAATGGTACTGCTTCAGTAACCCACCAAATAGCCATCAATAATGCAATTGCGAGGGTGTATGTAACACGTGGATTGCCATCATCAAGCTTTCCAAATGTTAAAACAAGGAAAAAAACAGTGAGACCCAGTAAAATGCTAAGGCTTTGTTTTGAGGTGCTTAAACGAAGAATTTGTCGCATATTATGGTGCTTTCTTCAAATTTAAAAATAAATCGACATGATTTATGCTAAAAACTCGTGAAAGAATTAACACTAAATGTTTTATGTATGTTTAAAATTTCTAGCTTTGCAATCTTTCTTTAAAAATTATTAAATCGGAGAGATATTATGAAAAAATTAGCTGTTGTTGCTTTTGGCGGAAACGCTTTACTTCAAGCCGGACAAAAAGGAACGATCGACGAGCAGGAAGAGAATGCTTATCGTGCCAGTGAAACTCTGGTTAAGTTGTTAGATAGAGACTACAACCTTGTTTTAACCCACGGTAACGGACCACAGGTGGGAAATATATTATTAGCAAATCAAGCAGGTGATCAAACGCATGGCGTACCTGAGATGCCACTTGATATCTGTGTAGCATATTCTCAAGGTTTCATCGGATATATTATTGAACAACAATTAAGAAATGTGTTATTATCAAAAGATATGGATCGTGATATCCTTACTATTGTAACACAAGTTCTTGTTAATAAAGATGATGAGGCATTTAAGAATCCAACCAAACCTATTGGGCCTTATTATTCTAAAGAGGATGCTGAGAAGATCATGGCAGAAACAAATTCAAAATTTGTAGAAGATAAAGCCAGAGGTGGATGGAGAAAAGTTGTTGCTTCTCCAAAACCATTAGTGATCTCTAATAAAAAATCTATTGAGAAGATCGCTCGTGAAGGTCATATTGTGATCGCTGTTGGTGGTGGTGGAATTCCTGCATTCTATGTAGAGCCTAATAAACTTCAAGGTATAGATCCAGTTATTGATAAAGATCTTGCATCGGCATTATTAGCTGCTCAGATCAATGCAGATAAATTATTCATCTTGACAGATGTTGCTAAAGTTTGTTTGAATTTCAATACTCCTGAGGAGAAAGTAATCGACAGAATGACAATCGCAGAAGCTAAACAATATCTTGCTGAAGGTCATTTTGCTGAAGGTAGTATGGCACCAAAGATTCGCGCTGCTGTTCATTTCGTAGAAAATAGTGGTAAAGATGCTATCATTACTAAGAGCACTTTATTAGGTGTTGATGATGGTGGTACCAGAATTGTTATGGTATAATCGATTTTAATCTTATAAATAATTGAAAGGCCTTGGGAAACCGAGGCTTTTTTTGTTTTTAGATGATTGAGGTTAGATAATAGACAATAGATAATGATGAATTGAACGGGATGACTTCCGCCATTCGGCGGATGTCATCCCGTTTGCTTTTTTCTTTTTGTTCTTTTCTTGATAAAAGAACCAATCCCGAAGCTTCGGGACAAGGCTTGAAAAAAAACTTCACCTGAATTTTTGCAAAACCTAAGTGCGACCGGGTGATCTTCGAACAAGTTCTCAGCTTCCCGATCTTACTAAGGTTTTGCTTTAATCCAAATAAAGTTTTTTTTAAGGCCTGTCCTTGAATACAACATGCACAAAGAATAATACTAAATTAACAGCCAACAGCAAGACTAACTTTAGTTCACTCTAGTCACTCTAGCTCACTTTAGGCACTTTATTAATTTTAGGCACTAAAAAAAGCCCCGATCACTCGGGGCTTTTTTATTACTAACTAAACTAATATTTGTTATTCTCCGTGTGTTTTTACGAAGAATGCAACTTTTTCTAATGAGGTGATCATATCATACTCTTCAAGGTAAATATGTTTAGGAACATTTACAGGTTTTGGAGTGTAATTTAATATTCCTTTAACACCTGCATTTACAAGTTTTTCGCTCACTTCTGGAGCAGAACCTGCAGGTACTGTAATAATTCCTATGGAGATCTTTTCGTTTTTAACGATTTCCGGTAATTGGTCGATATGATGACATTTTACTCCTGAGAAAATTCTGTCGACTTTATCAGGATTGCTGTCAAATGCCGCAACGATAGATAATTTCGTACGTTTTCCGTTGAAATAATTGATCATTGCATGACCAAGATTACCAATCCCTACAACAGCAACATTCAGTCCTTCATGCGTGTCCAGAATATCACCAATAAGGTCGATCAGTTCTTGTACATTATATCCTTTACGTAAGGTACCGGTATAACCGATAAGCATAATGTCTCGTCGAACCTGCACTGGCGTAATATGCTGAATTTTAGCAATTTCATGAGAGAAGATGTGCGTTTTTCCTTTGGAAGCGCAGATCAATAAGGCTCGACGATACTGACTAAGTCTCTCAATCGTTTTATGGGGTAAATGCTTCATTAAAACTAATGCGGGTTTTAGGTAAATTAGATCTAAGGCTAGCAAATTTAGACTTCTGAAAAATAAAAAACAAATTTTTTGTTAATTATTTAACAACGTATGCTCTAAGCTTAGATGTATAAGGAAAAGCAAAAGGTCGGAACATGCCCGACCTTTGATATAATTACTGTATTTTAGTACCTGTTTCTTAAGTGGTTTTAATTGAATCTTTTAACCACTCATACCATTGTTCCATGCCTTCACCTGACTTTACAGACAGCTCAAAGAATTTTAAATGGTGATTTACTTTCAATGCATATTCTTTACATTTCTCAACATCAAAATCGAGGTAAGGTAGGAGATCAATTTTGTTAATGATACAAATATCTGATGAGTTGAACATATATGGATATTTGATGGGTTTATCTTCACCTTCAGTAACACTGATCACTACTACTCTTTTAGATTCACCAAGATCGAACATAGAAGGACAAACTAGATTTCCTACGTTTTCAATAATGAGAACGTTATCTCCTTTAAGTTCTAATTTCTTAACCGCTTTATTGATCATCTCGGCATCAAGATGGCATCCACTACCTGTATTTACTTGTACAACAGGAGCTCCTGCTTTCTCAATACGCTCAGCATCATTCATGGTTTGTTGATCACCTTCAATTACAGAGAATGGTAATTCAGAACCCATTTCTTTGATGGTTCTTTCCAGTAAGCTGGTTTTACCTGAACCT
Source organism: Bacteroidota bacterium (assembly GCA_002711565.1). Taxonomy (GTDB): domain Bacteria; phylum Bacteroidota; class Bacteroidia; order Bacteroidales. Next base: position 24,038 of record PARP01000021.1, on the reverse strand, counting down.
GGTGAACTTACAAGATTTAAAGCAGTGATATTTTTTGCTTCAAAATAACCGCGGTTTCTTTCAGCCAGTAAATTGTTTTTATTTAAAACATCGATCTCTAATTGTAGCTCTTTTGAGTGCTCGTTATGATGGTGATGGTCATGCGCATGCTCATGATCGTGATCATGTCCATGTTCATGATGATGTTCGTGAGTGTGATGATGTCCGTCATGTGAATGAGAATGAGAATGTCCTGATTCACCCGGTTTTCTAATTTGTACAGAGTCGTCTACGCAACCACAAGTTCCACACATAATATTCCTTTCCTTTAATTAAGCTTTAAAGTCTTAATTTTTAATTCTTTACCTTTTATTATATCTGTTTCAAAACTGCCACATTTCGGACAAACAGCAAAGAAATCATCAACCTCGAATTTATTCTGACATTTCGTGCAATGAGCCTCAGCCTGAAGTTCAACGATACTTCGATTTGCTTTTTGTAAGCGTGTATTCTTTATGGCTTCATCCATCGCAAATTCCAGAGCCTCAACGATCACGCCTGACATACTTCCGATCTCCAGAACAATTTCTGTAGCTTCTTTAGCATTTGCCTTTGTGATTTCCTCTTCAACGATCTCTACAATATTCGTTGCGATTGATAATTCATGCATTTCTATAGTGTTTTAAAACTGTGCAAAGTTAATATTTATTCATATCTAATGAATTGATATTTTAAAGAATCGACCAATCTTGATGAAGCTGTTTTATATCAGTTTTGAGCCCTTTTTAGCCTGATACTGCTTTACTTAGGGGGATTTATTTAGTATATTTAAGAAAACAGCAATGAATTTTATCTTTTTTTAACCAGCAAAAGGAGGACAAATGACTAAGAAAGTTTCACTAAATGTTAAATGTACCCACTGTAATCAATCATTGATGGATTATAAGAAACCAATCAATGAGAAACCCTCCGTAAAGGTTAATGTGAAAAACACTGATGGTGACGAAGGAACATTATGGCTTTGTTCTATTTATGGATGTTATGATAAAGTAAGTGATATTACTTTAGCTGAAGACACTAGAGTTGTTTTAGGTTGTCCACATTGTGACGAGATCCTGAATACAGAAATAAAATGTAAAGAGTGTAGTAATGGCCAAATGATCAAATTTAATATTGAGATCGGAGGAGTTGTTGCGGTATGTGATGTTGTTGGATGTCCGAGTCACTACGTGATGTTCGAAGACCTAACGGATACATTGAGAAAGTTCCATCTAGAATATGGAGTTTAAAGATCTAAGGAGCCCTAAGGGTTCCTTTTTTTATTGCTTAAATATTAGTTTAAAGCAACTGCCCTTATCAATTTCAGATTCTACTTCGATCTTTATGTTATGATAGTCAGCAATCTTCTTAACTAAAGATAAACCCAATCCAAAATTATTTTCACTTTCTTTGAATTTCTTGAATCGACTGAAAATATGAGGTAGGTCTACAGAAGCTATTCCACATCCGGTATCACTGATTGAAATTTCAGCACGATCATTTAAATGTTGTGCAGAAATTCTTATCGTTCCACCCTCAGGTGTATATTTTACAGAATTAGTGATCAAATTAAAGAAAAGAATATGCATCAGGTCCTGATTTCCTTTTATTCTTATTTCAGGTTCTGAGTTTTCAACCTTTACATTCAGATCTTTGATCTCAAATCTTTCACTCATTTCTTTTACAACATCATTAAGTAATGAATTGATACTCAGTTTCTCATTTAGTAAATATTCTTGATTCTCAATTCGAGACATAAGAAGTAAAGTTCTTACAAGTTTTGTTAATCTTCCCAACGTCATTTTCGACTCAATAATACGAATCAGTTCCTGATCGGAAAGCTCTGTTGTATTTACAAAATTATCCAGTTTAGATCTGATTATACTGATAGGAGTGAGGATCTCATGTGAAATGTTGCCGATAAATTCGCGTTCATTCTGAAAGGCATCCTCAATGCGATGCATTAGTGAATGGATGCTTTCTTCCAAATACCTGAAATCAGTTGTTGAAGCATTTACAGATGTATAATCGAAAGTAGTAGGATGATTTGACTTTTTTAGTTTTTGGATCAATTGATCGAAAGGCCTTAAGATAATTTGTGTGACTGAGAGATCAAAGATTATCGTAAGAGTTAGTAAACCCAGAAGTAAATAGAATGCAAAACGATTCAGCTTGGCTTCAAAGCTGAGTATGCTATTCACACTCTTACCGATCTCAATTAGGTAATAATCTTCATCATATTGAATTACAGCGCTAATTACACGATAATCATATAATTCTTCCTCAATGATACGTTCCGAATTGTCGATATATTCGGTTAGAACGGTATCAGTTGTTCCTTCAATGGAGATGTATTCTTCTTTGAGGATATTATAACTTCCAAATCCCATATCCATTTCATCGGCACTAATAAACTCTTCAATTCCTCTTTCTTCAATAAGTTCATATACCTGATCAAGTTTCTCGATCAGTTGATTATCCATTTCATTGATGGAGATCGTTCGAACTAAGCGAGGAATAAGGAATACAGCAAGTGCAATGATCAAAACTTTGGAAAAAGCATTGATCAATGCCAGTTGATTCTTTAGTTTGGTTTTTGGTAAAATCATTCGCTGAGTTCAAATTTATACCCAATGCCTCTTATCGTTTTGATCCATGATTGTGAATCATGTTCCTGGATTTTTTTTCTAAGATTCTTAATATGTACATCCACATAATTTGAGTCATAATCTTCTTCGAAGAAACTGCCCCAAATATGCTCTGTAAGTTGCATCCTGTCGAGCACTCTGTTTTTATTCAATACCAAATAACTTAGAAGATCGAACTCTTTTTTAGTTAGATCTATCGGTATTTTTTTATAATTCAAAAATCTTTTGTTGATATCGATCACAAAGTCTCCAAATTTGATCTCGGAAGCGGAATGTCCAAATTTGCGTCTTGAGATCGCCTGTAATCTGGAATTCAATTCTAAGAGAGAAAAAGGCTTAGCAAGGTAATCATCTGCACCATAATCGAACCCTTTAAGTTTATCTTCCAATTCTCCTCTGGCAGTAATTACGATGAAATATGCATCAGCATTATACTCTTTTGCTTCTTTTATTAGATCCAATCCATAATAATCTGGAAGTCCGATATCCAACAGAACAAAATCATACGAATTTACAGCAAGTAATTCAGAAGCTGTATTACCATTTAGTGCCACATCACATTTATAATGTTCCTTTAACAGGAAGGATTCAATTTCTGACGCCAAACTCTTCTCATCTTCAATGATCAATACACGCATATCCTAAAAATTTGGAGAATAAATAAATGACAGCATAACAGCATATTGGTCATCCCAATTCAGTGTTTTGAATTTCTCAGAAGGAATGCTATACAACCAGCTAAAAGCAAATGAAACATTACCTGTTGTATATATTATTGGTAAATAAAAGTTAGTGCTTTGAAATTCGAAGGTGCTGGTATTAAAGTTCCTTCGATTCAGAAAATTTATAACGGTTCTTTTATGATGTTCACTCATTGGGTCATATATCCAATAGTCGGTTCCAAATGAAAATGATACAAATGGACCAAAGTTTAATAAATCATCCTGAAAGATGATATTTTCCAGGTCAAAGCTAAAGCCAGCATCAAGATCAAGGAAGAAATTGTCACTATTTCCAAAAGTAACGGATTGATCAACACTAAATTGCAGGAATTCGTATAATAATGTTGAAGTTAAATTTAAGGTGTGATCATAATTGAGGCTTTCATAATCAGTATCACCATGAAATTGATGCCATCCATAATAAAAATCAAGACTTAACATATCGAAGAAACTATGCTCATATCCGAGTTGTAGCTCAGTTTCATATGTGGCATCTGCATCAATATAATTTGTGTATACAAAACTGCTATAAAAACCATTTTTATGATAATAACTTACATCACCTGTTATTGATGGAAGTTCTGTTTCACTGAAATTTTGGTTTTTCATGTTATTTGAGGTATAACTCAACCCGAAAAATAGTAAATTCGATTCACTTTCATCAACAATAACGATAGATGAGTCATGCTGTACAGCCTCTTGAGCAAAACTTTGAAAAGAAAGTAATAAGATCAAAGGATAGATTAAAAGCTTATTCATAAATTATCTGTGCTTAAGTCCGCGTTTACGTTTAACGTTATTCTTTCTCATAAATTTTTTAAGACGATGCTTTTGACTAGATGACTTCTTGTGCTTCGATTTATGCTTTTTAGCACTAGTCTTTGTCTGGGATTTTGAGCTTGGGACTTTTTTTGTGGAGGAGGGCTTTTTGTCATCCTTTTTAATTTGGGTAGTTGTCTTCTTAGGCTTTTTAGTCTGAATTTGTTCACTATTGGCATATCCTATATGCACAACAAACAGGAGAACTAATATGTAAATGAATCGCTTTAACATTTCAAATTTTTATTAAATATACAATATTGCCTAAGACTTGCAAAACATACACCCTGAGTAATTCAGGATGTATGTTGTGTGATAAGTATTCTAATAGTTTAATTCAATTAATTTCTATGCTTACGTTTTTCGAGTTCAATTGTTTCAGTTACTCCATTTGTAGTAACTTCAGCTAAGTTATCGCATGTCCCATCACCATAGTTGATTGTGATCTCAGTATCCGCTCCTCTAATGATATGAAGAATTCCAGATACATAATATTGAAAACATCCTCTTTCATGTATGCGTACAAGTGGCTCAATGATTTCAGTGCTGAATACCATGCCATCTGCACTTGTTCCAGAAGAGAATCCTGTAACATGAATTATATCATCAAACTTTCTCCAAGTATCAGAACCTTCAACCACTTCTCTAGTCCTTTCAGACTCCCAGTTAATAGTCCCTTCATCGTTTGCAAGGATAATTTGTCCGTCAACCGTTGATTGGTGAGTTCGGTTGCCTGAATCGTTAACAAATCCGTTTACCGTTTTAGTTCCAATTATTTGATTGTCATCAACAAAGAAGTTATCAAATGTTACTTCCATATGCATTACACCATCCCAGTACATTCTGCCTGTTCTGACCATAATTATTCTTCCTTTTCTAATTTTCCCATCTTTTCCTTCACAGCCTTCTTCACCATAATCAATAGTTATTGTGATGGTATCTTGTGCCTCATTTAATTCTCTAGTCATTGTAACGCATTCAGAAAGTCTGTTCATGCTGTCACCATGCGCATTTAAGGTGTCATGGCGCTGTCCGTTTGAATGCATGACGCTGCTACCCATTCCATTAGAGCCAATAAAGGTGCTGTCATTTACCATGTTGCCTGAGCCACCCATTCCGCCTGAGCCACCCATTCCGCCTGAGCCACCCATGCCACCTGAGCCACCCATGCCACCTGTGCCACCCATCATATCAGAACTCATGCCATTTTGGAGTGAAAAATAAGAGTCAAACATTTCTAAAGCTTCATCAGAAATTTCTGAGATTTCATCAAATGCATTTGAGGCAGTTGTTGCATCAATTGCAGTATTTACTTTTAATAATGAAGCTTGTTCTTCTTCATTGTTTGTAGGTTCGTCTATAACTTCATCTGATTTACTACAAGATGTGAGTGTAATAAATAGCATAGCGATTAAGCTAAAAGTTACATAATTCCAGTTTAGTTTCAAGTTTTTCATTTTTTCAAAATTTAAATTAATGATTGCAATTTTGATACAAGGATAATTCCCTTTTATGAAGTGAAAATGAAGAATTACTTTTTGATCAATTTTTTAATGGATTTTTTATTATCCTGAACAATCACTATATAATATATACCTGAAACAGTATTTGCTAGTGGGAGATCAAATTCAAAATCATTGCTATTCTTTCTGAAATGATATGAATCGATAAGCTTTCCGTTTGAATCAAGTAATTGTAGTAAAATATTCCCATTATCTTGATTCTTAAAAATGATATTAACTTCATCTCCGACCACAGGATTCGGGTATAGTTTAATTGAATTGCTGAATTCCAGATCTTCTATTCCTGTTGTGTTATCAATTCCATTACCACTTATATTAACTGTATTCGTACCTGAATTCGCATCTGATGTAACAATGATGCTTCCGGAATAATTGCTCACTGCTGTAGGAGCGAATGTTACAGTAACTTTCTGTGATCCTCCAGCCGAAATTGTTCCACTTGACCAATCCCCAGAAAAGCCTGATGGATAGCTAATTCCGCTTACACTAAGACTGGTATTTCCAGTATTATTTATGAATAGACTATCTGTTTTATTTTCATTTACTCGAACATCTCCAAATGTGAGATCTCCACTTAATGAGATCACACTGCCAGATTGAGGACGAGCAGTAACTGCATTGGAAAACGCTGATTCAGCAAAGTTTGCATTCAATGCTCGGATCATATAGTAGTATGTTGTATCAGTACTTCCTCCTGCATCTTCGAAGTTGGCATCAAGAATAAGCGATTCGTTGATCTTGATCGTATCATTGATCACAACACCAGCTTTAGTGCTAGCATCCTGAACATAGGATGATGCTCTGTAAACATTAAATCCTAAAATATCTTCATCTAAGGACTGACTCCAGCTCAAATCTACTTTTCCAAGCCCTGGAGTTGCAGAAAGATTTGATGATAAACCACTTGATGTTTGAGTAATGAAACTGAACCTCATATTTTCTTCAATAGGTATTTCAAAGCCATCATCATCAATTGCACCAGACACTCTTATATAATTGATACCATCTTCTATTCTGTTGTCGATATCAAAATAAGCGGTCCAGATTGTAGAGTCGGCAGACCAGGATGCATTCTCATGAACAACATTCTGTGTGAAAGGCTCTCTTAATCCGAAACTTAAGAAAGGCGTATTGGTAGTATCCATAGCTCTATTGAAATAAGCTATAAATTTTAATTGTTCAACTCCTACAGGATCAAATTGTTCATCCTGAACATCTTTATCGTTTATCGTAACTTTCCATAAGAATCCATGAGCATCATCTGATGGTGTGCTTAAGAACGGACTATAATTAGCAATGGCAAGTGAGGCATTATCCCAGAAATCATATACATAATTCTGGATCTTAATAGAATCAGAAGTGCCCCAATAATTATTAACTACAGACTCATTGATTCCGGCATCCGTACCATACATAAGCGTGTATTCATGTGCTGCAATTGGTGTTGTTGACCATCCGCTGCTTCCATCAAAAGTAATTTTCCCTCCAATAAATGCGGTTCCGCTAATTGTATCCGTCGTGCCATTATTAATGCCATTAATGAAGATCTCAGGAGTATTGATTCTTGAGAATACACAATTATAGATCACAAAGTTCATAGCTGCTGCCTGGAAGTCACCTGTGCTTCCAAATGTTAAAAAAGGCCCTTTCATATTATCGAAATTCGATTCGAACAACCTGATCTTTCCATTACCACGGAAAATACTTGCTAATCCGGAATTGTTTAAGAATCCTTTAAATGTGCAATCTTCAAATTCTAGTAATCCTGATGTTTTGAAGAAACCAACATTATGATCAATCGTTACATCTGAAAAACTGCAATTATCAAAATATGCCGTATCTATATTCATTGGATGGATCAGATACTCATCCAGAAGGAAAGTGCTGAAATCTGTATAATTAAAATTCATCATTCCGGTAGATTCTATTCCTTTAGGCCCTTTGATGCTTATTCTGTTATTGGCAGTTCCATTTCCATTGATTGTTCCTTCATTAACTATTTTCTTCTCCAGAATCAGTTGAGCACCCGGATCAATATTCAATGTGCCTGTTGATGCAACTCTGAAACTGTTCTGAACGATCCAAAGTTTATTTGCAGTTAAAGTTTGAGTGCCGGTTAAAATTCCGACTAATTCATCAGCATTTGTTACCCTGATCGTAAAATCTTTTTCAATTCGTGTTGTTGTATTCGCTGCACCAATTTCATAATGCAGTACGATATCTCTATCATGCACAACATTGCTTGCTATCGAGAATACTAATTGATTTGTGGAATTGTCCAATGTTCCATAAATGCCTATATCACCCATATTTATACTGTCGGTAATAATTGTAGCAACAGCTGGGTCTTCAAACTGCCCAAGTGAAAGTTTTACAAAAACATCATCGGCCGGTCCACCTGCATTTTTAATGTTGAAGATCAGACCAATATGTTCTCCTGCATCAGGTTTGAAATCACCATCTCCTACATTATTTGGTACTGTATCGATGATCTTTACACTTTGAAAATACAGGTCTGGAGTTAATGTGTGATCAATGGCATCACGGATCTGTAAAACTCCACCATTTGCAGCACCTGATTGAATCAACCTGGCAAAGATCTCATCATTACTTAGTGAATTATCGTTTGCTTTCATTAATGCAACAGCTCCGGCAACCATTGGAGAGGCCATTGAAGTTCCATTAATGCTTCTATAAGTTTCACCCGGAATGGTGCTGTATATGCCTTCACCGGGAGCTTTGATCTCATAATTATATCCAAAAGAATTTGTATAGGATATTGGTCCGGTCGGATCAAAATTTGAAAACTGCGCGTTTGTATTATTGGATTTCGTTGCTTCAACACCTAAAACAAACGAATAACAGGCCGGATAGATTGCAACACTAGGAACGCCTTCCTGTATCATAGCCAATCCATTGTTGCCTGCAGCTGCAACGATCGTTGTATAACTGTAAGCTATTGCTAAAGCATCTCTTAAGGTTAAAGATTCAATCGGACTTCCTAAACTCATGTTAATTACTGTAGCTCCTTGATTAACTGCGTACTCTACACCTTGAGTGATCGTACTTGATGCACCACGACCACTACTTTGAAGAACTTTTACAGGCAAGATCTGCGCTCCATAAGCAATTCCTGCCATTCCACTTGAATTATTACCCTGAGCTGCAGCAATTCCTGCAACATGTGTTCCATGCATATTGTCATCCATCGCTGCATTATCATTATTTACAAAATCATATCCTGTTAAAGTTTGATTTGCCAATTCGGTATGCGTTGTATCTACACCTGTATCCAGAATTGCTATGATCTGGCCTGAGCCTGTAGTAACATCCCATACATCAAAAGCCTGCACATTTGTTAAATACCATTGATCGCCGATGTTTGAATCATTAGGTGTGAAGTTTGCATAGAAGTAATAATCAGGTTCTGCATAAACAACTTCAGAGTGATTATGTAACTCTTGAGAGATCTGTAGAATGTCGGCTTTAGGATCACATGTTAGAATATATGTATTAAGCTCTTTGGATTTTTTGAAAACTGAACTTTTATGCAGATGTGGGTTCTGACCGTATAAACTTTTCATTTGAGTTACTTTGGCTTCACTCAAGATCTCGATGAGATCATTATTAAGAGGGAGGGATTTTAGCTTGGCAGCAGTTTTTAAACTATAGTCACTTTTTAGCTCAATGTCTTTATTGAACTTTACTAATATCTTGCCAGGAACAAATTCTTAAGAAAATGAAAGTGATGAAAAAATCAGGATTGAGAGTAAGGTAATAGTAATACGGCGAATAATCATAGCTATAGGTGTTAATTGGTGTTAAATCAGTGTATTATAAAGTTTTTCAACTCTATATAAGATACAAATTCTAAAGCTTTATTCCAAATCTGAAGCGAGTGTAACCAACAAAAAAGCCATCAGTTTTTAACTAATGGCTCTTCTATTATCTTATATAAATGACTGTCAATGCATTTAGTCTGAATATGATATTTAACAGATCCTAGGCAATTGTTCGCCTGCAAGCATATCAATAATTCGCTTACCGCCGATCTGAGTTGTAACCCATCCTTTACCATGATGTTCATCAACTATCTCTCCGATAATTGCTGCTTTTTCCCCAAGTTCATCTGCATGCATGATCTCAAGAACTTTATCAGCATCTTCTGCCGCAACAACCATTAGAACTTTACCTTCATTGGCAACATATAATGGGTCGAATCCAAGTAGTTCGCACATACCACGAACATTCTCATTCACCACAAGATTTAACTCATCTATTTCAAGTCCATATTCACGTTCATCAACTAATTCTGTAAGAACAGTTGCTAATCCACCTCTGGTAGCATCTCTCATAAATTTGATCTGAGATCCACTGTCTTTTACTTTTTGGATCAAGTGATTCAAACAAGCGCAATCTGATTTAACATCAGCTCTGAGATTTAGTTCATTCCTTTCACTAATAATAGTAACACCATGATCTGCAATGCTTCCATTAACAATGATCTTATCGCCAACTTTAACATTCTCACCGGTACTAATATCGATCTGATCTTTCTCAAGAACTCCAATTCCGGAAGTATTGATAAAAACTTTATCAGCTTTTCCTCTGTTTACCACTTTTGTGTCTCCTGTCACGATCATCACACCAGCTTTGTTTGCTTCTTCAGCCATTGTTTTAACGATCTCTTCCAGTTCACTAATTAGCATTCCTTCTTCAATGATAAAGCCTACACTTAAGTATAAAGGTTTTGCACCACTTACAGCGAGATCATTAACAGTCCCTGCAATTGCAATTTTTCCAATATTTCCACCCGGGAAAAAGATTGGATCTACAACATAAGAATCAGTTGTATAAGCTAAATTTTCAGCTTTTAATTCGAGTAATGCTGAGTCGGTTTGTTTTCGAAGAATTGGGTTGTCAAAATATTTTACGAAGAGATTTTTGATCAAATCGTGTGAAAGCTCACCACCACTTCCATGTCCCAATAAAACTTGTTTTGTCTTCATTTATAGTATCTAATTTCTGTTAAAACGATAATGGGCATTACAAGCTCCTTCATGAGAAACCATACAAGCTCCAACAGGATCACTTGGTGAGCAAACTTTGCCGAATAATTTACAATCTTTAGGATTTTTTTGTCCTTTAAGGATCTCGCCACAAATACAACCTTTATCTTCTTTCGTTTTTTCAACTTCCACCTCGATCATGGCTTCAGCATCGAATTGTTTGTATTTATCGCGGATCTTCATTCCACTTTTTGGAAGAATTCCAAGGCCTCTCCACCAATCATCTTCAAGTACGAATACTTCTTCCAGCATTTGCTGGGCTTTTACATTCCCTTCAGGTTTTACAACTCGAGTATATTCGATTTCAACCTTAGGTTCATTCTTCTCAAGTTGCCTCACAAGCATTAAGATCGATCTTAATAGATCAACTGGTTCGAATCCAGAAATAACACAACCTAGTTTATAGATCTCAGCTACATCTTTATATATGCCAGCCCCCGTGATCGTGCTTACATGGCCTGGAGCAATGTATCCATCAATTTGAACTCCTTCGTCGATCAATGCTGCCATAGCAGGTGGCATGATTTTGTGAGAACTGAATAGGAAGAAATTTTCAAGTCCCATTTTATGTGCATTTAGTACTCCAACTGCACTACTTGGAGCCGTTGTTTCAAATCCAATTCCTAAGAAAACAACTTTTTTATCTTTATTCTCTTCTGCAATTTTAAGTGCATCTAATACTGAATAAACGATCCTTACATCAGCACCATTGGCTTTTTCCTGATCAAGAGAAGATGTAGAGCCCGGAATTCTGATGAGGTCACCATAAGTGGTAATAATTACATCATCAAGTCGAGCATAAGCCACTGCCTGATCGATATATTTTCTGCTGGAAACACAAACCGGACACCCAGGCCCTGAAATTAGGTTGATGTTTTCGGGAAGTAGGGCAGGGATGCCGAACTTCTGGATCGACATGGTGTGGCCACCACATACCTCCATTAAAGTTATATTTTTTGTTGATGCTTTCTTTATCTGCTCAATAAGCTCAAGTACGAGCTCTCTGTCTCTATATTCATCAATATATTTCATGGTAATTAAGTTTGGGGTTGGGGTAAAGGTGGATTAAACGATACGCTGACCGCTTTCCTTTTCTTCTTCATCAAGTTTCTTATTGAAGTCATCGAACTCTTCATATACTTTGAGTGTTTCGATCGCTTCTTCTTCACTGATTTTCTGGATCGCAAAGCCGGTATGTAATAAAACATAATCGCCAACTTTTACGTCATCAACCATTTGTAAACTTGCTTCATACTCAGTTCCTCCTACGGAAACTGTAGCCATTTCTTCATTAATGCTTTCTACTTTAGCAGGTATACTTAAACACATATCTTTTCTTCTTTAGATTTGTCCTAATTCTCTTTTCTTCGCAGCTATTACTAATTGGCCGAGTGATAGACTTCCATCATTCGCCGGAGTTTCTAAGTGAGAATATACTTTAAAACCATTCTCAATCAATAGATTCTCAGTGCGTTCCAAAATATATCGATTCTGGAAACTACCTCCGGATAAAACAACTTTATCAAGACCTCTTTCGGCTCTCATTTTCTTCGCGAATGCAAAAATAATATTAATTATAGTGTTATGGAATTTTGTTGCTAGTATTCTGCGATCAATTCCCTTATTTAGACTCATCACAACTTCCTCAAACATAGCATCTAAGCATATAGATTCTTGGATGTCATATTCAAAGTGATCATCCAGATCAGCAAGACATTCCGCTTCCAGTCGCATCGGTGCTTCTGCATGGAAACTAGCTTTAGTACAGATGTTAAGTAAAGCACTCATTGCGTCGAATAATCGACCGGTACTGCTAGTAAGTGGAGTGTTGATGTTCTTCTCGAGCATATCCAAAATCAGATTGATCTCAAATTCAGGCACATCTTTCAGGAAATCCAATTCTAAATAATCACGTACTGACTTACCATAAACTTTATGAAGATACGAAAGCGCCATTCTCCAAGGATGTTTAGTTGCCTTATCACCTCCCGGCATTTTTGCATAATCAAAGTATGTTACTCTGTCGTAATCAGCTAAGTCGCAAACGAAAAACTCACCTCCCCAGATTTTGCCATCATCACCATATCCAACTCCGTCTAAAGCAATGCCGATCACCTTTTCATCTAGTTGATGTTCAGCCATGCAGGATGCAATATGTGCATGATGATGTTGAACTGCAACTCCTGGAATATTTAGCGATTTAGCATATTTAGTAGAAAGATAATCCGGGTGCATATCATATACAGCCAATTCAGGCTTAACTCTGAATAAATGCTTAAATCTTTCTGCAGATTCAGAATAGAATTCTAGAGTCTCAAGGTTTTTAAGATCACCAATATGTTGACTTAATATAGCTTGTTGTCCTTTCCCAACACAGAAGCAATTCACTAATTCTGCTCCTGCAGCAAAGATGCCATCAACATTCTGGTTTAATCGGGTAGGAGTAGGAGTGAAGCCTCTTGATCTTCGGATAAGTCTGCCTTTATTATTGGTTACAAATGAAGCTGAATCATCTGTTCTATTATGAATATCTCTGTTGTAAGTCAATACGGCATCGCAGAAAGATCCAAGTTCATCAATTGCTTTTTTATTGTCTATGATGATCGGTTCATCTGAGATGTTTCCACTGGTTAATACAATTACATCAGTTTTCATTTTTTCAAAAAGTAAAAAATGAAATGGCATATATGGAAGCATTGCACCTGTACTCTCAAAACCAACACTTACGCTAGGAGCTAATTTTTTCAAATCCTTAAGCAGAACTATAGGTCTTTGCCAAGATGTAAGATGATTTTCCTCTTCAATATTAATTGCTACATAAGTTTTTAATGAATTGAGATTTCGCGCCATGATGGCAAATGGTTTTCCATCACGATTCTTAGCAATTCGTAATTTCTTAACTGCTTCTTCATCTACTGCGTTACAGGCTAAATGATAACCACCCATTCCTTTCATTGCAACGAGTTTACCATCATCTAGAAGTGAAGCACATTCTTTAACAACTTCTTGAAAGTCTTCAGTTTTACTTCCATTTTGATGTAGTGAATAGATCGGACCGCAAGTATTACAGGCAACAGGTTGTGCATGGAATCTTCGATCCAGAATTTCAGTATATTCTGAATTGCATTGCTCGCACATTATAAAAGGAGCCATTGTGGTCATTCCTCTATCGTAAGGAAGATCTTTTATGATGGTAAAGCGAGGACCACAATTTGTGCAGTTGATAAATGGATAATCTATTCGATGATCTTGAGTTTTTAGGTCATCAATGCATTCATTACAAACACAAATATCAGGACTTACATCAGTTACATCATCAGAAGTGTTCTCACTTTTAATGATGCTGAATTCGGTGAAATTCTCCAATGTAATATTTTGAGTGTCTATAGATACAACATTTGAAGCTTGAGGAGCTTCATTTCTAATTGCGTCTATAAAGTCATTGATCGTTTCTTGACTACCCTCAACTTTAATGAATACACCATCATTTCTGTTCTCAACCCATCCCAATAAACCGAATCTAATAGCTAGTCGATAGATGAAAGGTCTAAAACCTACACCTTGAACTAAGCCCTTAACATGAATTCGGTTGTTAACGCTTTCACTACTCTTACTCATTTATTTTTAAGGCATTATATTTAGAATCATGCAAAATTACGCTTTTTCGCGCTACATTTTAGAAGTCTTTTTAAAACTAATTCTATTTTTGTAGACTAGTTCAATGAAAGTTTTTACCAGCCAGCTATAACATGAAACTTCCAAAGAAAACAGTTCAACGATTAAGTCGTTACCGCAGATTATTATACAAATATCGTTATTTGTCGGAACCATATATCTATTCGCATGATCTAGCGCGATTGTTAAATCTGAATCCTGTTCAGGTTCGACGTGATCTGATGTTGATCGGTTCGGCAGGGAATCATCGTAAAGGTTACAATGTAAATGAACTAAACAATCTAATCGGAGAGATCATTGATAGTGAAGGTTTACAAAAAGTGGCGATCGTAGGTGCTGGTAGATTGGGACAAGCGATCATGAATTATGTGGCTGATCAGGAAATGAACTTGAAAGTTGCTGCAGTTTTTGATATCGATACACATAAGATCGGAAAGAAATTCTCAGATGTTGAATGTTATGATATAAGCAAAGTTACTGAAGTTGTACCGCAAAAAGGAATTACGATCGGAATTATTGCAGTTCCATCAGAATTTGCTACCTCAATTGCTGATATTTTGTTAGGTTCAGGGGTTGAAGGTATCTTGAATTTTTCATCTGTTCATTTGGACTTACCTAAGTCAATTTATCTTAAAGAATTTGACATAATTACCACCCTCGAAGAGATGGCATATTTTGTAAAAAATAAGTAATTGCCGCCCCGTCAATTTAGAATTGATTTTTAAATAGATTTTTTTCGTTTATTAAAAATTCAGTAAAACACTGAATGTGTGATGTATATCATTGATAAACAAAGGCTTGTGTTCTTATTTAGAAGTCATTTTATTTAAATCATTTCTAAATATATATTACCAACTTTTATATGTAACAAAAACATTTATTTTTGCTTTTGTTAAAACTTTAACAAATTAGAACTAACAATTCAAATAAGGTATATTAAAACAAATTTTATTTATGAAAACTACTGTAAAAAACATTATTGAGAAATACAATAATGATAAAACCAGGTTAATGGATATCCTTACTGATATTCAGGCTGAGTATGGTTTTATACCTAGTGAAGCTGTTGAGGTTGTCGCAGAAGGAACAGGTTTGTCGCAGGTAGATGTAGAGCAAACACGTTCTTTCTACCATTTCTATACTGACAAACCAGTTGGAGAATATGCAGTTTACCTTAACAACAGTGCAGTATCAGAAATGATGGGATGTGCTGAGGTAGCTAAAGCTTTTGAGGAAGAGGCTGGAGTGAAATTTGGTGAGGTAACCGAAGATGGTAAGATCGGGTTACACTACACTGCATGTATTGGTATGAGCGACCAAGAGCCTGCAGCGATCATCAATGATGTTGTATTCACTAACCTTACACCTGTAAAAGTAAAAGAGATCGTTTCTAACATTAAAGCTGGCAAGAAAGCTGCTGAGATGGTTACTGAGATGGGTGATGGTAAAAATGGATCAGAATTGATCAAATCAATGGTATTCAATAACATTCGTAAGAAAGGCGAAGTTTTATTCTCTGAGTATGAGAAAGGCGCTGCTCTTAAGAAAGTTGGTGGTATGAACCCTGACGAAGTTGTTGAAATCGTTAAAGATTCATATGTACGCGGCCGTGGTGGTGCTGGTTTCCCTACCGGTTTAAAATGGCAATTCTGCCGCCAGTCTGAAGGCACTCGCTACGTTCTTTGTAACGCTGATGAAGGTGAGCCAGGTACATTTAAAGAAAGAGTTTTATTAACTGAATTACCAGAATTGTTATTCGAAGGTATGGCTGTTGCAGGTTATGCAATTGAAGCAAAAGAAGGTATTCTTTACTTACGTGCTGAGTACAGATACTTACAAGCATATCTAGAAAACGTATTAGCTGAAATGAGAAAAGCGAATATGTTAGGTAAAGACATCGCTGGTAAAGCAGGTTTTGATTTCGATATCAGAATTCAATTCGGTGCAGGAGCTTACGTTTGTGGTGAGGAATCTGCATTGATCGAATCTTGTGAAGGTAAACGCGGTGAGCCAAGAAACCGTCCTCCATTCCCAGTACAAAAAGGGTATATGGATNGCCCAACAGTTGTTAATAACGTTGAAACTTTATGTTCTATCGTTAAGATCATCAACAATGGTGCTGAGTGGTTCACAATGATGGGTTCTAAAGAATCTGCCGGAACAAAATTATTAAGTATCTCAGGTGATTGTAAATACCCAGGTATCTACGAGATCGAATGGGGTATCAGAGTAAGAGATATCTTAGAAATGGTTGGTGCAGAAGATGTACAAGCTATTCAAATTGGTGGACCTTCAGGTGTGATGGTTGGACCAAAAGATTTCAAACGTTCAATCGCATTCGAAGACCTTCCAACAGGTGGTTCTTTCATGATCTTCGGAAAAGAGCGTGATCTAATTAAAGACGTAGTAATGAACTTTACTGAATTCTTCATCGAAGAATCTTGCGGTTCATGTGTACCATGTCGTGCGATCACAGTTCTTATGAAGCGTAAGCTTGAGAAGATCTTAGAAGGTAACGGTACGATGGCGGATCTTGATGATCTTAAAGAATGGGGCGACAAATCAACTATGGCAAACCGTTGTGGTTTAGGTCAAACTGCTGCTAATCCAATCTTAACTACATTGGAAAACTTCCGTGAGAAGTATGAAGCATTAGTTGACAAAGATGTTGATTTCAACGAAGGATTCAACTTAGAAGAAGCAGTTCAGGCAAGTTGTAAGTACGTTGACAGAGTTCCAAACATCCACTAATTAAAAATTTGAATCATGAGTATCTTTAAGAAACTATTCGGAAAAAAGTCTTCAATTGGAAGTGCTGTTGAAAAGAAAGAAGAAGTGAAAATTGAAGCTACCGTAGATTCAGAAACAAAAATTGAAGAAGATAAAGAAATAAAACATAAAGCAATGAGCGAAAAAATAAAATTTACGATAGACGGTAAAGAATGCTTAGCAGACAAAGGACAAAACGTTCTTGATGCAGCTCTTGATAACGGTGTTTATATCCCGTTTTTATGTCATGTTAGAGGTGTGAAGCAAGCAGGTTCTTGTCGTGTTTGTAACGTAAAAGTTGCAGGTAGAACAATGACAGCGTGTACAACTCCAGTTGCTCCAGGTATGGAAGTTGAAAACGAAACAGCTGAGTTGACCGACCTTAGAAAAGCAATTATTGAAGCTTTATTCGTTGAAGGTAACCACTTCTGCCCAGCATGTGAGAAATCAGGAAATTGTGAATTACAAGCACTAGCATACAAATTTGAGATGATGGTGCCACGTTTCCCATACGAATTCCCACAAAAAGCGATCGACGCTGATAATGACAAAATCATGATCGAAAGAAACAGATGTATTCTTTGTAAACGATGTGTAAGATCATTCCAAGACGATCAGGGAAGAAGCTATTTCGCATTCAACAAACGCGGACATGAGCTAGAAATTAAAATTGATCAGGAAGTAGCCGCAAACCTTACTGATGAGAAAGCACAAGAAATTATGGATACTTGTCCAGTTGGTGCTCTTCTTAAGAAAGAAAAAGGTTTCGACGAACCAATAGGAACTCGTAAGTTCGATAAGACACCTATTGGCTGTGATAATATTTAAGTTTTTAAAATTATTTAGGAGGTATAAATAATGAGTAAACCAATAGTTGCAACAACGTCATTAGCTGGCTGCTTTGGCTGCCACATGTCAGTACTTGACATCGACGATAGAATATTAAAACTTATCGACCTTGTTGAATTTAACAAGTCACCAATCGATGATATTAAAACGTTCACTAAACAATGTGATATCGGCCTTATCGAAGGTGGATGTTGTAATAGTGAGAACGTTCACGTATTACAAGATTTTAGAAAAAATTGTAAGATCCTAGTTTCAGTAGGTGAATGTGCTATCATGGGTGGTCTTCCAGCAATGCGTAATGGTATTCCTGTTGAGGAATGTATCCAGGAAGCATATCTTGATGGACCAACAGTAGGTAACAATACTGATAAAGTTCTTCCAAATGATGAAGAACTTCCAATGATCCTTGATAGAGTTTATCCTTGCCACGAAGTAGTTAAGATCGACTACCACCTTCCAGGTTGTCCTCCACGCGCGGACTTAATTTGGGAAGCTCTAGTAGCTCTTGTTACTGGCGATGAAATGAAATTACCTTACGAAGTTGTTAAATTTGATTAAAAGAAAAAGAAATGGCAAAAAAGATAACTATAGAACCGGTAACCAGAGTTGAAGGACACGGTAAAGTGACTATTCATCTGGATGATAACGGCCAGGTTACACAGAGTCGTTTACATATTGTTGAGTTTAGAGGATTTGAGCGTTTTGTACAAGGTCGCCCTTACTGGGAAGCTCCAGTATTAGTACAGCGTCTTTGCGGTATCTGCCCAGTTTCTCACCACCTTGCTGCTNCTAAAGCATTAGACGTGATCGTTGGTGCTGGTACAGGTAAAGGTTTAACTCCAACAGGAGACAAAATGCGTCGTTTGATGCATTACGGACAAATGTTCCAATCACATGCTCTACACTTCTTCCACCTGGTTTCTCCAGATCTACTTTTCGGAATTGATGCAGATCCTGCAGTACGTAACATCATCGGTGTTGCTCAAAAATTCCCAGAATTAGCTGTACAAGGTGTAATGATGCGTAAATATGGTCAGGAGATCATCAAAGCTACTGCTGGTAAGAAAATCCACGGTACAGGTGCTATCCCAGGAGGTATTAACCGTCACATGACTGAAGCTGAAAGAGATGAGTTCTTGAATGGTGCTGCTCCAATGAACATCGATCAGATGATCGAATGGTCGCACGCTGCTCTTGAATTATTCAAAGGATATCATAAAGAAAATAAAGAATTAGTTGATACATTCGCTGCATTCCCATCAAGTCACTTATCATTAGTACGTGAAGATGGTGCTTTAGATCTTTATCATGGTGTTCTTAGAGCTGTTGATACTGAAGGTAATAAAATCTTAAACGATGTTGATTATCAAGATTATGATAAATACATCGGTGAGGAAGTTAAAGACTGGTCTTATATGAAGTTCCCTTATCTTCTTGACAGAGGTAAAGAAGAAGGTTGGTACAGAGTAGGTCCATTGGCACGTATGAATACTGCTGACTTTATCCCAACTCCATTAGCACAAAAAGAATTCGAAGAATTCAAAGCTTACACAAATGGTAAACCAAATAATATGTCAATGCATATGCACTGGGCACGTTTAATCGAGATTCTTCACTCTGCAGAGGAAATGAAGAGCTTATTAAACGATCCAGATCTTCTTAAAGGTGACTTAACCGTTAAAGGTGAGAAACAAAAGAGAGGTGTTGGTTTAATTGAAGCTCCACGTGGTACTTTATTCCACCACTATGAAATCAACGATAAAGACCAAATCGAAATGGCTAACTTAATTGNTTCTACAACAAACAATAATAAGCCAATGAACGAAGGTGTTCGCCTTGTTGCTGAACAATTCATGACTGGTCAGTCTGAGATCACTGAAGGTATGATGAATGCATGTGAGGTTGCTATTAGAGCTTATGACCCATGTCTAAGTTGTGCTACTCACGCATTAGGTAAAATGCCTCTAGAGATGAACTTAGTTGATGCTAAAGGAAACCTAATCGATAAAAAAAGAACATAGGATCTTTTAATATATCTTAGAAGCATTCCTACATAGGAATGTAATTGTTAAAGCTTGTACGTCACAGTGTAAAAACTGCGATTTGCAAGCTTTTTTTTATCATCTTTGCAGTCGAATTTAAAAACACAGAATCATGACTAAAGTATTACTATACGGATATGGAAACCCTGGAAGACAAGATGATGGTCTGGGAAATGCATTCATTGATCGTATAGAAGAATGGATCAAAGAAGAAGGTCTGGAAAATATTGAGCTGGATAGTAACTATCAATTAAATATTGAAGACGCCGAAGCGATCTCAAATTATGATATTGCTATTTTTATTGATGCAAGTGTTGAAGAAATTGATGACTTCTGTGTTACTAAAGTGTCTAAAGAGTCAGAGATCGTATATACTACACATGCAGCTTCTCCAGGCTATATTTACGACCTGTGTATCCAAATTTATGGGCAAGCTCCTCCAACTTTTTTAGTTCATATCAAAGGTTATGAATGGGCGTTTAAAGAAGGTTTAACAGAGAATGGTGTTGCAAATCTTGAAAAGGCAATTGAGTTCATGAAGCCATATCTGAAATCTCCTGAAAAGCTACTTGGAACTGAAGCTGATCCCAAACCTTGTTACAAGGCATAACGTATCCTGAAAGCTCCGTCTAATTTGACTTTTTGACGTGAGGCACTATCTTTGCCTGTTCACATCACATTAAAACGTAGACTATGGATCTTTCAACTTCTTACTTGGGCTTAAAGCTCAGGAATCCTATTATTGTAGGATCTTCAAAGCTTACGAGTACTTTTGAAAATGTAAAAAAATGCATCGATCAGGGTGCAGGTGCTATTGTTTTAAAATCTCTTTTTGAGGAACAATTACTTACAGATTCGGATAGACTAATCGAAAAGGATGCAAAGTATTTTTGGTATCCCGAAGCGATCGATTATATCAGTACATATTCAAAAGCATACGGAATACGTGAGCATTTGGATCTGATCAAAGAGATCAAAGCTTATTCAAAAGATGTTCCTGTTATCGTAAGTGTAAATTGTGTAACCAACAAAGAATGGCCTCAATTTTCAAAGCATTTCGAAGATGCAGGAGCTGATGCTATTGAATTGAATATTTCAATTTTCCCTTTTGATACAGTAACTGAAAGTATAAGTCTGGAAGATGAATATGTCGAGATCATTCGAGAAGTAAAGAAAAATGTAAATCTACCTATCTCTGTAAAGATCGGACCGTATTTTACAAATCCCAACAGAATAGCAAAACGTCTTGTAAAGGCCGGTGCCAGTGGAATCGTATTATTCAATAGATTTTATCGACCTGATATCAATATTGAAACACAAGAGGTTGTTCATGATAATTTCCTGAGCTCTTCACAAGAGATGACTCAGTCTTTAAGATGGGTAAGTATTTTGTCTCAAAAACTTGAATGTGACCTTTCAGCAAGTACTGGAATTCATGATTATCAGGCTGTTGTTAAGCAATTGCTGGCCGGTGCAAGTAGTATTCAGCTTTGTTCAGCTCTATACAATAAAGGCATTGGTTATTTAGATACTATATTATTTGATCTGCAGAAGTGGATGACGAAGAATGAGTATGCATCCATCAGTGATTTTAAGGGAAAAGTCGCTAGTGATGCAAACAATACTCCGGCATTTCTGAGAGTCCAGTATATGAAACGAAATTTTGACTAGAATATAAGGCTCTGATAATTCAGGGCCTTTTTTTTGTGTATACGCTGATTTTGGCACATTTTTGGCTTATTTTTATGTATTAAAAACTTAAAATTGATCGATAATGAAAAAGATTTATATCATCGCAATTTTAGCTTTAATTGCGGGTGCTTGTGCAAGTACAGAAAAAGCGACAAAGGATAGTGAGGCAGAAGCTCAGGTTCAAGATACGACTACTTATGAAATGTCAATCGTTGATACAGGTTTTGATTATTGGTTTGTAAAGTATGATAATCCAGGCTATTATCGAAGTCTTGGATTTTATCAAAGCTGGAATCAACGATATGTTAGTGACTGGAATACAAGAATTACAGAAAACTCAAGAGGCTTTGAAACTTCTTCACCATTAGATATTAATGTTTATGAAATAGATGATTTAGCTATCCAACATGAACTGTTCTACTACTTTCAATATACAGAACAAGTTAAGGGTATTAAGATCATTTATGGTTTTGGACCACGATAGATAATTACGAATTACGAATTACGAATTGCAAATGATTTAAATCCGTAATCTGTAATCCGTAATCTGTAATCCATTTTATTCAATCCTTAACGAATCAACCGGATTCGATTTAGCTACTTTCAATGTGTGATAAATGATCGTACAGAACGTAATAACCATTAGTCCCAGAGCTGCTATAACAAAGGAATCTATCTTTAACTGAGTTTGATATTCGTAGTTCTCAAGAAACTTCTGCATCAATAAGAATGCGGTTGGGAATGCAATAAGTATTGCAATCATGATCAATATCAGATAGTCAATAAATATCAATTTAATAATATTCCCTAGTCCGGCACCTAAAACCTTTCTAACAGCAATTTCTTTTGTTCTTTGTTCAATTGTAAATGAAGCTAATCCAAATACACCTAAGATCGCGATCGCAATTACAATCAATGAGAAAACGGCGAATAAAACACCACGTTTCTCATCAGGTCTAATTTGCTCAAACAGATCATCTTTAAGATAAGTGTATAAAAATGGTTGATCAGGGAAAACTTTGATCCAGGCTGCTTCGATCAAGTTTATTGTAGCTTTTGTATGATGCTCATTTAGTTTTACATATACTATTCTGTTATTCTCACTTAAATACAGAAGTAATGACTCTACAGGATCATATAGACCGGTCTGGTTGTAATCTTTCATCAAACCGATAACTTTTGTCATATAGTTTTCACCAAAATTCACTTTCTTTCCAAGTGGCTAATCCCAACCAAATCTCTTAGCCATGCTTTCGTTAACAATGACAGCCAATGTATCTGTCCCATACTCTTTAGACCAATCGCGACCATCGATCACTTCAATATTCATTGTCTGAATGAAATCATAATCAACTCCTGCAAGGTTTACACCTTTCTCTTGCATACCCTCTTTAGTTTCAACAGGAACAAGGTTTTTAGCTGATCCCTGACCCATTCTGGTTGTTGTAGAAGCTATGTTCTCGACCCCGGAGATATTCATTAACTCATTTCTTAAAACAGGGAGTTTTTCTCGCATCTCTCTGGTATTCAGATTAATGGTGAGCATGTTGTCTTTTTGGAATCCAAGGTCTTTATTCTTTAAATGATCCAATTGTTGATATACAACCAAAGTGCTGACCATCATGAATAATGAGATCGCAAACTGGATCACTACCAAAGTCTTTCTTAACCATGAGTGTGAACTTCCTTTTGCAGGTCTTCCTTTTAATGCATGAATTGGCTGGAACCTGGACAAGAAGAATGCAGGGTAGATCCC
Organism: Bacteroidota bacterium; assembly: GCA_002711565.1. Lineage (GTDB taxonomy): Bacteria > Bacteroidota > Bacteroidia > Bacteroidales. Next base: position 456 of record PARP01000021.1, on the reverse strand, counting down.
ACTTAATACTCCAAGAATAATGGTGATTCCAAGAATTGAGAAAATGATCTCACTTCTAAAGAATAAAGTGAAATCCAATGTTTTTTCGGATAAAGTATTGAAAGATGGAATCAATAAATAACAAGCCAATAAGCTGAATACTAATGAGATCAATGTTAATACAACTGATTCTGTTAGGAATTGACGAATAAGCATGCTTTTATATGCACCAGCAACCTTTCGAATACCTACTTCTCTGGATCTTTTTGCGGATCTTGCAGTCGTAAGATTCATATAGTTGATACCCGCAATTAATAAGAGGAATAATGCTATAATGAAAAAGATCTTAACAAACTGTATTGTACCAGCTTCAGAATCGTTCTCATCAACAGGATAAAGGTGGATCTTTGTAATCGGTTGTAGAATATAATCGATGTGTACACCATACTGCTCAAAAATACTAGCCATGAAGTTGGT
>PARP01000020.1 GCA_002711565.1 Bacteroidota bacterium | reverse complement strand
TTCATCTTTTATTATTTATTACGCTTACCAATCTTTTTCGGTTTTACTCGCTTTCGCTGCTTTTGCTTTTTGCTTTTTCAGTTTTTCGATGGTTTTCTTCTCATCGTTCTTTAATGCAGATAACATACGTTCAGCATCCTTTTTTGAGATCTGCTTAGGTTGCTGCTGTTGTTTCTGATTTTTTTGATCCTGATCCTGGTTCTGATCTTTATTCTGTTGCTGATCTTTATCCTGCTGATCCTGATCATTATCTTTTTGATCCTGATCCTGTTGGTCTTGCTTATCTTGTTGATCCTGCTTGTCCTGTTGATCCTGATCCTGATTTTGTTGATCCTCTTTGTCTTGTTGATCCTGCTGTTGTTGTTCTTCCAACTTCTTTCGGGCATATTCAAGATTGTATTTTGAGTCCATATCCCTTGGGTTATTCCTCAAAGCATTTTTATATGCCTCAATGCTTTCCTGGTATTTTTCAGCTTCTAAAAAGCTATTCCCTAAATTATGGAAAACCTCTGCTTTTTGATCTGGTTCGAGTTCTTTCTTTGCCAGATCCTGGAATAGTTTTGCAGCATTCTCATAATCTTCCTGCTCATATAAAGCATCTGCAAGATTAAACTCTCCTTTTACTGATTTGTTGTTCTTTTCCAGTGATTTTCTGTATTTGACTTCCGCTGCTTTGAAGTCACCATCTTTATAATCCTTATTTCCCTTACGGATAAGCTTCGCTTCACTCTGAGCAAAACCTGTCAAAGGCATTAAAAGGATGAATATGTAAAGTAATTTCTTCATGCTAATCAAATAATTTAATTCGATCCGACCATTTACTTCTTCTTTCTACAATGATGAATTCGATCAATAGAAAGATCAAGGCCATAAATATAAACGCCTGATACCGATCTTCATAGTCAGTAAACATTTTGGATTCAAACTCAGATTCCTCAAGTTCATTGATCTTATCGAAGATAAGGTTTAATCCGGCTTGTGAGTTATTTGCTCTCACATAAAAACCATCTCCGGCAGCAGCTAACTGTTTAAGCATTTCCTCATTCAGCTTTGTAGTGATCACATTGCCCTCACGATCTTTTTTATAACCTGTAAGAACATTGTTTTTATACATTGGGATCGGTCCACCTTCCGGTAAGCCCATTCCAATCGTATAAACTTTAACTCCTTGTTCTAAAGCTTTTTCAACACTTTCCTGAGCATTGCCTTCATGATTCTCGCCATCTGTTATGATCACAATAGCCTTATTATGTTCATTATCTGTGAACGAACTTAAACTGAGATCTACCGCTTCACCTATTGCTGTCCCTTGTACAGGAAGCATATCCGGATAAACTGTGTTTAAAAACATTTTCGCGGCAGCATAATCTGTTGTGATTGGTAATTGCGTATAAGCATGACCTGCAAATACGATAATACCAATTCTGTCGCCTTCAAGTTTGTCAATTAGATTTGAGATTGCTTGCTTTGATGCATTTAACCTATCAGGTTTGATATCCTGAGCTAACATTGAGTTGGAAACATCCAATGCGATCATCAGATCGATACCACTTCTCTGGGCTTTCTCAATTTTAGACCCTAATTGAGGGTTTGCCATGGCGATCACCATGCAAACAAAGGCCATCATGACCAATATAAACTTTACCATAGATCGGAAATTGGAAATATTAGGCATCAGTTTATACATGAGTACCTGACTTCCAAAACGCTCACGTGCCTTCTTTCGCCACATGCTTCTGTATGCATAAAACCCAATAAATACTGGTATTAGAAACAGTAAATAAAAGAATTCTATATTTTCAAATCGTATCATGAGCCTATGATAAAGTTTTAAATATCGTTTTTCTTAAAATGAACTCCAGTCCGAAAAGCATTAACGCTAAAACTACCAATGGTAGAAACTCTTCCTGCTTTCTACGGAATTCGGTAACATCGATCTTAGATTTCTCAAGCTTATCGATCTCAGCATAGATCTGCTCCAGTTTTCTGGTACTAACAGCTCTGAAATATTTACCATCTGTCATGGCTGTAACCTCCTTTAAAAGATCCTCATCGATCTTAACTTCCATTTGCTGGTATTGAATACCACCAAATGGAGACGCAACCGGATAAGGTGCAGTTCCAATTGTTCCAACACCAATAGTATATATTCTAATTCCGTACAATTTAGCTATCTCTGCTGCAGAAATCGGATCTATAGAACCAGCATTATTCACACCATCTGTTAATAAGATGATCACTTTACTGATAGCTTCACTTTCTTTCAATCGGTTTACAGCAGTAGCCAATCCATCACCTATGGCAGTACCATCCTGAATCATTCCACTTTTAATGTCTTTAAATAAATTTTTTATTACAGAATGATCTGTTGTAAGTGGACACTGAGTAAATGTTTCCCCACTAAAGATCACGAGTCCAATTCTATCGTTCGGGCGACCATCAAAAAATCTTCCGGCAACAGTTTTAGCGGCTTCTAATCTGTCAGGTTTAAGATCCTGAGCTAGCATACTACTTGAAACATCCAGTGCCATAACAATATCAATGCCTTCGATGCTAACATCTTGTCTGCTTAAACTTGATTGTGGCCTTGCTAATGCGATGATCAGTAATCCAATCGCTAACATTCTTAAAGCGATCAAAATATAATAGAGATATTGCTTAATGCTTTTCTTAGAACTCTCAAAGGTTTGAGTTGATGAAACCTGAAGGTCTGCCTGCGATTCTTTATGTCTGAACCAATACCAAATGATCAATGCCGGAATGATCAGCAGGAAATAGAAATAATTAGGATTTGCAAATTCAATATGATCAAACATTTACTACCTCCTCTTTTTCTTCACGTTCTTTGATCTCTTGCGGTGTTCGCTTTGTGCCTTCAACAAAATCTACCATATTGCTCCAGTTATTGTCATTTTCTGTAGCAAGTGGTTTTTGTTTTGCAAACTTCACAAGGTCGGATGTCAATAATGTATCTTTCAGCTTTGCTTTAAGCTTCTCATCTATTGATTTATTGGATAATAAAGCATCCATGATCTCATCTGAAGTCATCTCCATTGCCTCAATTCCGTATCTGTTATCCAGATAAGTTCTGATTATATCAGTTAGCTCAGTATAATACAATTTGAAACGGCCATCTTGCCATAACTTCCTCGTTTTAAGCTTGTCCAATTCGCTTAATGCAATAACGTGAGCAGGTAGTTTTGGCTTAGCTTTGAGTTTGATGATCGGTTTGTTCTGTTTTCTGCGTTTATAATAAACAACGGCAAGAATAATTAACCCAACTAAAACCAATCCGCCAAATGCCCATGGAGCAATTTCTTTAAATGTATAAGGAGAACTGATCGGTCCTTTGATTGGCATAATGGCTTTTGAAGTATCTACTTCTACAGTTCCAACATAGATACTCAATGGATCTGTCATTCTCAGCTCTTTTTCTCCATCCTCATTGATCTCATAAATGATCTCGAATGCAGGAATTTGGTGAAAACCGGTATCGAAACTTGTAAGTAGGAATTCCTGAGAAAGTAAATAGCTATCCTTGTTCTGTAAAGTATCTATAGGTGATTTGGAAAGAATCTCAATGTTTTTGGTCAGAGAATCTTTGAATATTGGCCAAATGATCTTATTCTGATTGATGCTATTGGCTTCAAGCTTAAGTTTGAATTGATCTCCGATCAAAATACTATCCTTATCAATGTTAGCTTCACTCTGAGCAAAAATGCCCTGGAAGAACAGAATTGATAATATGATAAGTCCGAATTTCTTCATCTTATTTTCTCGCTCCACGTTGTTTGAACAGATTGATCAAAGGTTTTACATAATCTTCATGTGAATTGATGTTTGCCACATCAACTCCGCATTTCAGAAAAACTTCATTTAGGATGGTATTTCTTTTAATCCCGTTAATTCTGTATGCCTCTCGAAGTTTTGAGTTTGATGTGTCTACCCACATTTTCTTGCCGGTTTCGGCATTTTTCATTTTAACCAAACCGATATTTGGGAGCACATATTCGCGTTCATCAAAAATCCGAACAGCAACCAGGTCGTGTTTCCGATTGGCGATCTGTAATGCTTTTTCGAAGTTTTGATCCAGAAAATCGGAAATTAGGAATGCTGTACATCTTTTCTTGATCACATTCGTGAAATAAGCTAATGCTTCAGAGATATCAGTTTCACGATTTTCAGGTTTGAAATTGATGAGCTCTCGGATGATCCTTAAAATATGTGTACTTCCTTTTTTAGGTGGAATGAATTTCTCAATTTTATTACTGAAAAAGATCACACCCACTTTATCATTATTATTGATTGCTGAGAAAGCTAGTACCGCAGCTATTTCTGTGATCTGATCTTCTTTTAGATGTGTTTTTGTTCCGAATTCATTAGAGCCTGAAACATCTATCAGAAGCATTACTGTAAGTTCACGTTCTTCATCAAAGATCTTAACATAAGGATGATTGAAACGAGCAGTTACATTCCAATCTATATTACGGATATCATCTCCATATTGATATTCCCGAACCTCACTGAAGGCCATACCTCTGCCTTTAAATGCAGAGTGATATTGTCCTGCAAATATTTGATTCGATAAACCACGGGTTTTGATCTCGATCTTACGTACCTTTTTAAACAGATCCGTTGCTTCCACTTTTTCTCCTTCTTAGTTTATGGTACTTCTACTGTATTCAGAATCTCATTGATGATCTCTTCGGTAGTAACATTTTCAGCTTCAGCTTCATAAGTTAATCCGATACGGTGTCTTAGTACATCATGTGCTATAGCACGCACATCTTCAGGTAGTACATAACCACGACGCTTAATAAAAGCATAAGCTTTAGCGGCTAATGCTAAATTGATACTTGCACGAGGACTCGCTCCATAAGAGATCATGCTTTCAAACTTCTCTAGTTTGTGTTCTGAAGGATAACGTGTTGCGAAAACGATATCGGTAATATATGTTTCGATCTTATCATCAAGATAAACCTCACGAACAACATCCTTGGCACGTGTAATATCGGCTGTTTTAAGAATTTTACTTGTAGTATTGAATGCCTTTGTGATATTCTGACGAAGAATGAGTTTTTCTTCCTCTTTCTTTGGATATCCGATCACAACTTTCAGCATGAAACGGTCGACTTGAGCTTCAGGTAGGGGATATGTCCCTTCCTGTTCTATCGGGTTTTGAGTTGCCATTACCAGGAATGGTTCTTCAAGTTTGTAAGTGGTTTCACCAATTGTTACCTGTCGTTCCTGCATAGCTTCAAGTAATGCACTCTGAACTTTTGCAGGCGAACGGTTGATCTCATCAGCCAAAATAAAGTTGGCGAAGATCGGCCCCTGGCGAACGATGAATTCTTCCTTCTTCTGAGAATAGATCATGGTACCTAAAAGATCGGCAGGTAAAAGATCAGGCGTAAACTGAATTCTGCTGAATTTCGCATCAATTACATTGGCAAGAGAGTTAATGGCTAGGGTTTTTGCCAGTCCGGGAACACCTTCAAGCAGAATATGTCCGTTTGAAAGCAATCCGATCAGTAATCTTTCCACCATATGTTTCTGTCCCACGATCACCTTATTCATCTCTAGAGTGATAAGGTCCACAAATTCACTTTCCTTCTGAATTTTTTCGTTTAATACTTTGATATCCGTTTCAATCATTTTTTTACATTTTTCACGTCTATGCAAAGATATCAAAGGAGGTTTTTTAAACCGTGTTAAAAATTGTTAATCTTCGCTGTTGTTAAATTGCAGTAAAGTAAGCATTGTTGCTATTTAGATTTCATATTTCCAATTAGTTATCACTTCAGAAGCTCAGATAACATATGTTAAAGAAACCTTAAAAGTGAAAGAAAAGTTTGACGTTTTTTGTGACGATTCGCCTTTTTGGGAACTATTAGGTATGAGTATCTGTTATGTGTATATTTTAAGATGTTCAAACGGAGGATTGTATACTGGAAGTACAAGGTTTCTAGAATATAGAATTGAACAACATAATAAAGGAGTAGGATCTTGGTATACCAGACGCAATCGGCCAGTGGTATTAGTGTATTACGAGAGGTTTCCGAACATCAAACTTGCATTTGATATGGAACATCGAATTAAAGGATTTAACCGACGTAAGAAGAATATCCTGATCAAGAGTAGAAGGAATTGCTTAAATCAGAAATAGCGATATCCGATAATAGATGGTATGGCTCCTGAGCCTTGCTTTGCAAGGCGAAGGAATGTCTCGTATCTGTACTCAGTTTATTTAGAATCGTAATGATATACCTTACGCTGATAAATATATGATACCATCAGGAACACTAAGGCAGCCAATGAAGGAATATATTCTCCATCGCCAACCATATAATGAGCTGAGAATGCTAAAACGAAATCAAAGAAGAATCCGGCATAAGCCCATTCTTTCAACATGAATGATTTTCGAGTGATGATGGCAGTAATACCTAGGATCTTTGCAATTGCAAGAGGATAGATGATATAAGTTGGGAATCCTAAGGCAACAAATACTGCACTTACTTCAGCATTATTGAAGAAATACATAAATGCCGACATGAGCATCATGGCTGAAAGTAAACCTGTACTGATCCAATAAATGATTTTATGTGTTTTCATAATATAAGTGTTTAGCATAAAGATAATCAATGCTAAAACCATTATGAAAGAAGTTTTTAACTATCGGATAATGTAATTGTATAAACTTGATCCTTCACCGACGATCAAATTCAACTCAGAATTATTAAGCAAACTCTTGAGAACAAAGGGGGTTTCGCCAATCAAACCGGATGAGATCATCACTTCTCCACGTTTGTTGAAAAGAAAAATTTCACTCGATTCATCAGATACGATCCCTAGTAAACTTTCATTTCTTGATAAATGGATCATTTTCGGTTGTATTGTGATATTGTTCTTGAAACTATATGTGAATATCACTTTCTTAAATCTATCAAAAACTGTTAAGGTGTTGTTATCCAAATAAGTGAAATCTTTATGCCCGTTTTTATTGAAGTCTTCATAGAGGAAGAAATGATTCTCAGAGAAAGTACCAAAGTCAGTAGTCTGAATATTACCATTCGATGCGATATATGTTAACTTACCAGTTTTATCTGTTGTTATAAACTGACCTTTATTATTTGTGGAGTTTACATAAATGCTCGAATTTAAGGCTTGGGTGATATTTCGTTTCAACAAAATTCGATCTTTCCCTTGTCGGTTCAGAATTCTGATACTACCATTGGCATCCATCAGGAAAATGTAATCTCTTCTGTTATGCCTGATATGTTGTAAGGGTTTATCAACATTTCCAAGGGCTTGAGCCTTGGTCCAGCCACTTACTTGTTTCCCGTTCTTATCGAAATTATAGATCTTCTTATCTGTTCCGGCGAATACGAAACGATAATTTCGATCATTTCCATAATCGAAAACGCTCAATCCATTATTTGCGTTTTGATTTAGCCTTACAGGATAATTTTCAACATTTCTTCCTAAAAGATCTATCAAATGTAATTTCGTTGGTGTATTGAAAAGATATTGGATCTTCCCATTTTTATAGTAATCGATCGCAAAAACTTCACTGATAACAGGCTCATTGATAGCTTTCTTCCATAGTAAATTACCTTCGCTATCGAATACATACATTTTGTTGTCGACATCAAAAGCAATGATGTTGAATGTATTATTTCGATGGTTTCTGATGAGGTAAGGTTGCCCAACTACATCATTATCCATATTCACTTTCCAAACAGATCTGTTTTCCTCGATAATGCTAGGATTATACTTTAAGTAAAGACTTGTGTAAAGCTTATTGTTGATATTTGAGAACTGACATGCTGCTGCCTGAATGTTTCTGAAGAAAGAAGCATTCGCAGCAATCTCCTCAAACAGTTCGGTCTTGAAATAATCAGAAAGTAAATTCAATCCATTTCTGAAGCTGAAATAAACGTAGATATTAGAATATTTGCTAACATTATCGCTAAAGGCCTGATAGTTATTGTTCAGATCCAATGTTTTGCCGCTTTGATAATGTGTGATAAAACTTTCGAGTGAAGGGATGGAATTAGCAACGATCACATAACCATTAATGATCGCATAATTGAAGTTCTTCACAACTTTAAAGTTACTACCAAATAATGCTTCTGGAATACGAGTCTTATTCAATCTGAAAAGCTGAACACCTTTATATGTTTTTACTGATCCGCTATTACGAATACGACCGGAAAGTATTTCCAGGTTACGTTTTAATTGTGGCAGATTTGTGGTGTTGAAGGCTACATAAGATTTCTCCTCAAATTCTTCGAAGCGGTTAGCTAATGAAAATACAGCTACCTCATTACCAATATATGGTACCAATGATTCTTCAATATTGGTTTTTAGTGCAACATTGATATTGGTGATCCTGCGTCTGAAATTATCATATTTTTTGAGCGCCTGTTTTTGCTCCTTCAACTTATTGAAGTATGTCTGAAAATCATTGAATCCATAATGGAATAAATAACTCGTGTGGAAAGGAAGGATTCCATCTATTTTGATCTCCTGCGCTTCCTGACCATAGAAGAGGTCGGCTGAAGATAAGGTTGAATCAGAAGTATTAGTATATCCATTGAATAGGATCTCATCATTCTTAAGGATCAGATCAAGCTCTGTTAATTGTGAAAAGTTGAAAGCTTTCTCGTTAGTTTGTGTATTCTTTTGACTTGATACCAGATTAAGAAAATCAGAAAAATGTGAATAGTTGATGTAAATATTTCCATCTACTTTCTTACCCGCAGTAGATGAAAGAGCTTGGTATTCGGCTTTGTTTAAGATACTTGTAGCCAATCTGATCTGATCTATGGAAGATTTGATCAGTTGCTCATTAACACTGGCAATAATCAAGTCGCCCACAACAGAATATGAAAAGGTTTTCTGATAGTTATTGAAGATCAATTTATGGATCTGTTCACCTTCATATTTTGATCTTAACTTCGTGAAATTAGTAGTAAATGTTTCTCTGAAGAATCGATCCAACGCAACTTCATTATGCTGACTATTTGTTTTGATGATGAGTAAAAGTTCATTCCTTGAATCAATAGCATGCAATGATAATACACAAGCATGATCTTCTACAAATTCATTAAAGCTTGAGTTTTTCTCCCTTACAGAATCTATGATTGGTAATAGCTTGTTAAACTCATCAAAATATCTCAGTTGAGTAAAATCTTTCCAAAACTCATTAGCATTCAGTTTATCATACAAATTTCCCAAGGATGAAAACTCGCCAAATAAGCTACTGCTCTCAGGTACAGCGGATAATGGATCGATCTTTTGCTCGTTAAGCTTTTCATATACAAAGTATAAACTCACGCATAAAAAGATCACAATGAATATCAGACTTGATCCTCTGAAAAGTTTCTTTTGTTTAGCCATTGATGGGAAATTTATTTCAAAATTAGCACAATTCAGAGGTGCTTAATCCTCTGTGGAATAATATAATCAACACGTTCATGTTAATTAAAAACCGATCTTCAACTGTTCGGCAGTTTTGAAACTTTTACGATGGAATGGACTTAATCCGATCTGCATGATCGCATCTCTGTGTTTTCTGGTTGGATAGCCTTTATTTCCTTTCCATCCATATGCCGGATATTCTTTATCGAGTTCAAGCATATGATCATCACGATAGGTCTTTGCCAGGATCGATGCCGCAGCTATTGAAGCATATTTCCCATCTCCTTTGATGATACATTCATGTTTGATGTCTTTATAAGGATTGAAGCGATTACCATCGATAAGTAGAAGTTCAGGCTTTTTACTTAGTTTTTCAATCGCTCTGTGCATCGCTAAATATGAGGCGTTCAAGATATTGATCTGGTCGATCTCCTCATGACTAACACTTGCTACTGCAAACACAATTGCATCCTGTTCAATTTGAGCTCTCAGTTCATATCTGTTTTTCTCATTGATTTGCTTGGAATCATTCAGGATCGGATTTGAATAATCCTTAGGAAGAATAACGGCAGCAGCAAAAACAGGTCCTGCAAGACAGCCTCTTCCGGCTTCATCGCAACCGGCTTCTAAAAGATCGATAGTATAGCAAGACTTAAGCATTCAGAATGTATATGAAGTTATTGATCAGGATCAGAATTGTTGAGATACTGAAAAGTAGGTCTGTCCAGAACATTTTCTTCTTATCAGCAATAGCAACTGCAGTTAGTGCCGTTAATGGTAAGGCAATGATCATAAATTGTGTGGTAAACTCACTTCTTAAGAATAAGATCAGGATCGAAATGATCAATATATAGACGAATGCTGATGCCTTCTTTCTAACACTAATACTTTTCTCTGGAATTCTGAAGAATAATCCCAGGATGATCGAAAGCAAGAATAAACTTCCAAAAATTCCAATCAATAATTCCAGAATACTGAATTTGCTGAAATTTATGCCGTGGATTTGACTCACTAATTGATAATCTGCAATTGCATATTCTAACTGATCAGTCACAAAATACCATGTAGCCAGAAATATATAAGGGATCATCAGTCCGATCAAAGGAATGATCATTTTTCTCCAAGTAGCAATGCTGTATAATAAGAGTAAGATAATTACCAATACCATAAAATAAATGCTTGGGAAATAGCACAATGATGAGATTCCTATGAAAAAACCGATCTTGAAACAGGCCCTTCTTTGATCTTCGGCCATATATAAATTCAGCATCGAGTTTATGGCTTTGATCAGGAAAAATCCGGCTAAAAGGATGGGGTGAAATTTCAACATTCCATAATGCATACTCATGATCAGGAAGTAGAAAACACTGGCAAAACTAGAGTTCCTTTGTCCTAATTCATGATCTGTAATGATCGCATTTAAATAGATAGACTGGACAAATAATAAAACAAATGCAAATACACTGAGAATAATAGGTGATTTGATATTTGCTATGATCAGGTTATAGATTGGTGATAGCTTTTCCATATCATAATCCGTTACCGGCATTACGAATGATGGAATCCATAAGGCAGTGGCAAGCATTAAGAATGCTATGAAATGGATCACATAACTCTGATTGAAAAAGCGGATCAGCATCTTGGTTTATTTTATGAACTTCTCAAGGTCTTTACCTAAGTCAGTACGATAATATTTCCCCTCAAAATCAATGATCTTGGCATTCGTATAAGACTTCTCAAGTGCTTCCTGCATAGTATCTCCGTAAGAAGTGATCGCGATAACTCGTCCACCATTTGTAAGTACTTCATCAGCATTAGCATCTTGCTTTGTGCCTGCATGGAAAACTAGACTGTTGCTAACTTCTTCAATTCCTGTGATGGTTTTATTTTTTTCATAAGCTTCAGGATAACCTCCCGAAACAAGCATGATAGCTGCCGTTTGTCTAGGATCGATCTCAATGTTTCTATTTGCCAGATTGCCTTCAGCTACACCCATGAATAATTCCATGATGTCACTCTTGATCCTTGGAACAACAGATTCAGTTTCAGGATCACCCATTCTTGCATTATACTCAATTACATAAGGTTCTCCTTCAACATTAATAAGTCCAAAGAAAATAAATCCTTTATACTCAATTCCGTCATTGATAAGTCCGTCAATGGTAGGTTTTATGACTTTATCCTCAACCTTTTGCATTAACTCATCATCCATAAAGGGTACATGTGAAATAGAGCCCATGCCACCGGTATTTAATCCGGTATCACCTTCACCAATTCGTTTATAGTCTTTTGCCACAGGGAATAGTTTATAATCTTTCCCGTCTGTGATCACGAATACAGACATTTCCACTCCGCTAAGGAATTCTTCGATCACAACTTTTGCAGATGCAGCTCCAAATTTATCTTCGCTAAGCATAAGTCTTAATTCTTCAGATGCCTCATCAAAAGATTCAGAAATGATCACGCCTTTTCCGGCAGCTAATCCATCAGCTTTAAGAACATAAGGAGGATTGAGTGTTTTCAAAAATTCAATCCCTACCTGAATAGAGTTCTTATCAAAAGTTTGATAAGCGGCAGTTGGGATGTTATATCTGATCATGAAATCTTTGGAAAAATCTTTACTTCCTTCCAATAAGGCTCCTTTTTTCTTTGGTCCGATAACTGAAATATGTTTTAATTCTGCATCTTCAGCAAAGAAATCATGAATCCCATTTACCAATGGATCTTCAGGCCCTACAACCAACATATCGATCTGATGATCCAAAGCGAAGGCTTTTAGTTTTTCAAAATCATTTACACCTATATCTACATTAGTTCCATGTAAGGAAGTTCCTGCATTTCCAGGAGCAATGAATAAATGTGAACAATGTTTACTTTGAACGATCTTCCATGCCAATGCATGTTCACGACCACCTGATCCAATTAATAAAATATTCATGATGCTGAGTTTTATTTTATGAGATTTTCTATACTATTCCAAAGTAGATCAGCTGTTCTTTCCCAGCTGAATTCTTTTTTACGTTTTAATCCTTTTGCGATCAATTCATTTCTCAAATCTTGATCATTTTCAATTTTTTCCATTGCTTCAGTGATCATTCCAATATCGAAAGGATCAACTTTTAATGCAGCATCTCCGGCAATCTCAGGTAGTGCTGTACGATCTGAGCAAACCACCGGAACATTACAATTAAATGCTTCCAGCATTGGAACTCCAAATCCTTCGAAATAGGAAATGTAAAACAGTGCCATGGCTGAAGCAAATATCTTTTCCAGTTCCTGATCACTGATACGACCTGTAAAAATCACATCATCTCTAAACTTCATTTGATCAAAAAACTCTTTTGCTTGGCCTTTAAACNATTGATTTTTACCAACTACCAATAGTTTTATTTCTGACTTTGACTGAGAACGATATTGCTCAAAAGCTTTCAACAAATGTAATAGATTTTTACGTGGTTGCAGCGAACTTACAAAGATAAAATAGGGCTTTCCGTCGCTATATTTTTGTCGGATTTTCTGTACCTCTGATTTCGCAATTTCTTGGTATGAATCTCTACATGCACTGTATACTACATCAATATTGTTTTTATCAATTCCATAAGTATTGCTGATATCTGATCTGGAGTATTCTGAAACACTAGCTAAGCGATTCGCTTTTCGTGCAAATTTTGGAAAGAAATAACGATAGTATAATGAGTAAGCTTTTGGAAGTTCTTTTGGGTAATGTTCGAAGTTTAGATCATGCATAACTCCAAATGAAAGCGTGTTATGCGCACTTAGGCTAAGCATCCCATCAGGGGAAATGAATAGCTCTGCATCGATTTGCTTTAAAATTTTCTTTACTGAATATTCGAACCAGATCACATACAGTAATGGATGTCTGGCAGGCGGACCAATTACGATCGGATGCACATTGTCTGCAAAAATGAAATCCTGAGAATAAGGGCGATCAAACAAAAAGTAAAAATCATGCTCCGGATGAGCTTTCACGATCCTGCTGAATGTTTCGAAAATGAAATTCCCGATTCCATCCATCTGATCTTTAATCAATAATCGTGTGTTAACTGCTATACGCATCCGGGATCAAATATTTTTTAGAGATAAACTATAGTTTCGTATTTTTATGCTAATCAAATATCCGAATTTAATTTGGATTCTTTAAATCAATCACGGACAAAATCACTGAAACAATATGCAGGCTAAATTCTTTAGAAATTTAGTTTTCCTGGTCTTTCTGAATATCTTGATCAAACCTTTCTGGATATTCGGAATTGATAGAACGGTGCAGAATGTTGTAGGAACCGAGCTATATGGTTTTTATTTTACGATCATAAATTTTGTTCTGCTGTTTGAAGTATTTCTGGATCTTGGAATCACCGCCTTTAATAATAGGAATATTGCAAGAAATAGGGATCAACTCAAATCTCAGTTCTCTAGAATTCTTCCATTGAGATTAATGTTGGTATTCCTGTTTACATTGGTTGTCTTTGGAGTTGCTAAGTTTATTGGATACGACAATTCCCAGCTTAATCTTCTCATTTGGGTTGGACTAAATCAGGTACTGCTTAGTTTCGTGCAGTATATGCGTTCGAATATTTCCGGTTTATTGCTTTTGAAAACAGATAGTTTGATTTCAGTTCTTGATAGATCTCTAATGATCTTAATCTGTAGTCTGTTATTATGGGGGAATATCTTTAGTGAGCCGTTTAAGATCGAGTGGTTTGTCTATGCACAGACGATCGCTTATGGCATCACAATGATTGTTTCAACCATTGTTGTTCTAGGGAATTCTGGATCAATCAGATTGAAATTTGAATGGGGCTTTACTAAGGATTTGATAAAGATGAGTTTCCCATTTGCTATTCTTACACTTGTTGGTGGATTATTCTATCGAATTGATAGTGTACTTATAGAACGAATTTTAACAGGATCCACCGGGGAAATTCAATCGGGCGTATTTGCTCAATCATACAGAATTGTTGGAGCTGTAAATAACTTCTCACTTTTATTCGCTGTATTACTGTTTCCTATATTTTCCAACATGATCAAGAATAAACAGTCGATAAAAGAATTACTGTTTTTCGCCTTTTCAATGATCCTGGTTTTTACAAGTATCATTATTGGGATCTGTAACTCTTATGCTCCGGAAATTTTAGACCTACTTTATACCGAATCATTTAGTAATGGAGAACAGATCTTAAAGATTTTGATCATAGGCATTCTTGGGATGTCAGTCTCTTATGTTTTCGGAAGTTTGCTCACAGCAAATGGAAATATCAATCTCTTAATTGTTATTACGAGTATCGGAATGCTTATAGATATTGTTTTAAACTATATTCTTATTCCTGAATATCAGGCTTTAGGTGCAGCCTATGCTTCCATGTCAGCCCATTCAATAGTATTGATCTTGCTTATAATTAGTGTGTTATATGTGTTTAGAATTCGGTTTGGCGTAGTTTTATTATCGAAAATATTCTCTTATTTACTGATTTTAACTGCTCTGGTCTATCTTTTCGATATGCTAAATATAAATTGGATTCTTGAACTTTGTTTGTACACAATTTGTGGTTTGGTTTTAGCTTTCCTGCTTCGTCTCTTAAGTTTAAGACAAATGATCGCCTATTTGCAATTTAAAGAATAGCTCTTCCCGCTATTTTTTTAATTTTACTAAAAAAACATCAACATGACAGATACTGTAAAATCTTCAAATACATTTAATTCGGAAGATATCATTGTTTTCATTTTTAAGAAATGGAAAATATTAGCAATATGTAGTATTCTTGCTGCGATTCTTTCAGCAGTATTTTCAGGCCCTGCATTTATTACGCCAATGTATAAATCAACCGTAGTCTTTTATCCGGCGGCAACTAGTTCTATATCCAAGGCTTTACTTGCAAATGGATCAAATAGCCGCGATGTGTTGGCCTTTGGAGATGAAGAGGAAACTGAGCAACTGCTCCAGATCCTTAACTCAAACAGTATCAGAGATCAGATCATTAATGAATTTGATCTCCAAAAGCATTATGAGATCGCTGATGATGCTAAGTATTTGAAAACGGCACTTTATAGAGAGTATGCGAGTAATTTCAAGTTCAAGAGAACTGAATATATGGCCATTGAGGTTAGTGTAAAGGATAAGGATGCACAAAAAGCTGCTGATATGGCAAATAGAGTAGGGGAGTTACTCGATCAGGTTAAGACTGATATGTATCGTGAACGTGCTAGTAAAGCCCTCGCTATTGTTGAAGAAGCATATCAGTCATTGGAAGAAGAAATAAGAATTAAGGAAGATTCCCTTGATTTCTTGCGTTCTAAGGGTGTTCATGATTATGCTGCTCAAGTTGAAATGATCAATCAGCAATTGGCAATTGAGCTTGGTGCAGGAAATCAATCCGGAGCAAAAAGACTCCAGAAGGAATTAGATATACTTGCCAAATATGGTAGTGCACATATCAGTTTGACCGAAGCATTAATGCATGATCTAAGTTTGCTAAACGGATTAAAACTTCAATATACTAAAGCCAAGATCGATGCTGAAGCAGATATGAGTCATAAATTTATCGTTGATAATGCCTATAAAGCCGATAAAAAAGCAAGTCCGGTAAGATGGTTGATCGTTGTGCTTTCAACGGCTTCTGTATTCTTCTTAACATTGATCTTCGTATTTGTGATCGATCGCCTAAAACAGCAGTAAAGCACTATGCTGAACATGCTGAGAAAATATAAATTATGGTTTAGTATAGGATTGAGCATTGTGTTCATTTTACTGAATATTCTGCTTATTTCTAAGTATGATTTCTATTTTTTGCTTGCACTTCCTATCATTGCAGTTTTTGTGATATTGTATATCTATAAGCTTGATCTTATACTTCTTACGATCACCTTTCTAACTCCATTATCTGTCAAACCAAGTGAATATGGTTATGAGTATGGATTTACCTTACCTGTCGAGTTGATGCTTTTCGGAGTTTTGCTTTTAGTGATTCTTCGATTCTTTTTTAGACCGATGCCGGATCGAAAGATCTATTATCATCCTATTTCATTTGTAATGATCTTACATCTGATTTGGATGGGCATCAGTTTGATTGCGAGTGAGTATATTTTGATTTCCATAAAGTTCTTTATTTCTCAGTTAACTTATATTGTCTCATTCTTCTTTTTAGGTATCTATCTTTTTAAAGAGAAAAAGAATTTTGAAAAGTTTAATTGGTTATACATTTCGAGTTTGTGTATCGTAATTGTATACACATTTATTCGCCATGCGATCTATGGTTTTACAGAAGAATCCGGGCACTGGGTAATGTCTCCATTCTATAATGATCATACTTCTTACGGAGCAATGTTGGTGTTCTTCCTTCCATTTATACTCGTTAAGTTCAATGAGTTCAGATCTATACATAAGCTTGTGATCTTTGGAATCATTGTTCTTTTTGCGGTTGCAATTGTGCTCTCTTATAGTCGTGCCGCTTGGGTGAGTTTAGCAGGAATGGCAGTTTTGTATGTTGTCATGAGATTGAGGATCTCCTTTAAGTGGGTCGCAGTTGCCGGAATAATTGCATTGATCATTGGTTGGCAAATGCAAACTCAAGTAATGCAAAAGCTGGAAAAGAATAAAAGCGATCAATCAGATCAATTCATTGAACATGTTCAATCGATCTCGAACATATCTTCAAGCGCTTCAAATCTTGAAAGGATCAATCGTTGGCAGGTAGCTATCAGAATGTGGAAAGAACGTCCGATCTTTGGTTGGGGTTCAGGCATTTATCAGTTTGTTTATGCGCCATTTCAGAAATCTACTGAAAGAACGATCATTAGCACCAATGCCGGAGATCTTGGAAGTACGCATAGTGAGTTTTTACGTCCTTTATCAGAACGTGGAGCACTGGGTTTTATCCTGATAAGTGTATTGGTTGGAATGATCCTTTATAGAGGGATCAGATTATATTCTTTCAGTAATGATAAAGAGATAAGAATGGTGTCTCTAATAACTGTTCTGAGTTTAGCGGGCTACTTTACGCATGGATTATTAAACGACTTTCTGGATACCGATAAAGCATCCATTCCTGTTTGGGCTTATGCGGCAATGATCGTTGCTTTGGATGTGTATCATACAAAAAAAAGATCCGAAGTAAAAACTCCGGATCTTTAGGAATAAGATAAAATTTCTTTATTGTTTTACACGCTCAGAATAATCTCCGTTACGAGTATCAACTTTTACAACTTCACCTTCATTGATGAATAGAGGAACTTTAATTACTGCTCCAGTTTCTAATGTCGCATCTTTAAATGTATTCGTTGCCGTATTTCCTTTTTCACCCGGCTCGGTATACGTAATAGCTAGCTCTACGTAAGCTGGCATATCACATGTTAGAGGAGTTTCAGTTTCAGCATGATATAAGATCTCAACTGTAAGTCCTTCTTTAAGGAATTGAGGAGCAGGAATCAAATCTTCTGAAATAAATGTTTGCTCAAAAGTTTCTGCGTTCATGAAGTGATAATCGCTACCATCTTTATAAAGGTATTGATATTGTCTTCTTTCTACACGCTGAGTATTGATCTTAACACCTGCAGTGAATGTATTAGGAATAACCCTTCCGGTTTTTAGGTTTTTAAGTTTAGTACGAACGAATGCCGGTCCTTTACCCGGTTTAACATGTTGGAATTCTGTGATTGTCCATAACTCTCCATTATGTTCTAGAACCAAACCGTTTTTAAAATCAGATGTTGTTGCCATATCTATAGTTTTTTATTATTCTTCTTCGCGAATTCTTTTCTTGATCAATCCTCTATCAGATTCATTGATAAATGATAGGATGTTCTCGATTTCCGGCGAAGATACAAATTCGCTTTGAATCTGAGATGCTGCTTGTGAGATATTTAAGCCTTGCTGATACAAAATCCTGTAGGCAGAAGCGATATTGTTGATCTGTTCTTCATTATAATCTCGACGTGATAGTCCGATGCTGTTTATACCAGCATAGGCTAATGGTTCGGATGCTGCCTTGATATATGGAGGAACATCTTTTCGAACTAAGCTACCACCAGAAATTAGTGTGTGTGCACCAATCTTAACAAATTGATGAACTGCACAAAGTCCGCCAATGATCGCCCAATCACCGATCTCAACATGCCCTGCTAATGTAGCGGCATTTGCAAGGATCACATGATCGCCCAAAACACAGTCATGTGCTACATGAGCATAAGCCATGATCAAACAATGACTTCCAACTTTGGTTTCAGGTCCTGCCTTCGTTCCTCTGTTAATGGTAGCATGTTCTCTCACCGTTGTATGATTTCCAATGATCACATAAGATTCCTCACCATTGAATTTCAGATCTTGTGGAATTGCTGCGATAACTGCGCCCTGGAAGATCTTACACGATTTTCCGATCCTTGCACCTGATAGGATACTGGCATTTGAGCCTACCCAACAATCATCACCGATCTCAACATCCTGCTCAATATAAGCGAATGGATCGATCTTTACATTCTTCCCGATCTTAGCATCGGGATGTACAAATGCCAGAGAATGGATCATTTATTTATTCTTTACAAGTGAAGCCATCATTTCAGCTTCCATAACAACTTTATCTCCAACGTAAGCTTTACCTACCATGTGAACTAAACCTCTTCTGATCGGAGAAGCTAATTCCAGCGCAAATACAAGTGTATCACCAGGAACAACTTTCTGACGGAATTTAACGCCATCAATTTTTAGGAAATATGTTGTATATCTTTCAGGATCTTCAACAGTACTTAAAGCTAAAATACCACCTACCTGAGCCATTGTCTCAATTTGAATTACACCCGGTAATACTGGTTCGCCAGGAAAATGTCCAACGAAGAAATTCTCATTCATGGTTACATTTTTAACCCCAACTACTTGTGATTCATTCATATCTAAGATCTTGTCTACAAATAAGAATGGATTTCTATGTGGTAATGTTTTTTGAATGTCAACAACCGTACGAACCGGCTCTTTGTTTAAGTCGAATGGAGGTGTGAAGTTCATAATCTACGTTTTAATTTATTAATAATCTTTTTACAAATTCAGCATTGGAACGGTGTCCCGGTCTGATCGCTGTGATCTTTGCCTGCATCATCTTGCCCAATAATCCAAGATCACCCATCAAATCTAATAATTTATGTCGAGCAGGCTCATTATCAAAGTATAAATCTAAGTTATTTAAAATTCCTTCTAATCTGACAGCCACTTTATCTTTGCCCATGATCGAGGATAAACGATCCAGCTCAGCCTGGCATACTGCTTTGTCAACAAAGACGATCGCATTATCAAGATCACCGCCTTTGATCAGGTTTCGATTGAATAAAGGCTCTAATTCACTTAGAAAAACAAATGTTCTGCAATTGGCAATTTCTTGCTGAAAATCAGTGGTTTGTATATAGGAAGCTTTTTGTTCTCCGATCGGACTATCATCATATTGAATGAATACATCCAATAGAAATTCATCAGATGGTTCTGCTATATATTTGCTATCTCCATAAGAGAATTCGATCTTTTCATTAAGCTTAAATGGCTTTCTTAATTCTGATTGTTCTTGGATCCCTGCCTTGAGAAGTTCTTCAGTATAGACTCTCGAACTACCATCAAAAGCAGGCATTTCTGAAGCATCTATCTCAATGATCATATTATCGACCTGCAATCCTTGAACTGCAGCCATTAAATGCTCGATAGAAAGTATGTCAATTCCATTTTTTGTAAGGCACGTACCTCTTTCACAATGTGAGATGTGATCAATATGTGCTTTGATCTCAGGAGTGTCAGATAAGTCTGTGCGCTTAAAAACAATCCCACTATTTACAGGAGCCGGCCTGATCACAATATGGGCTTGCTTCCCAAGATGTAACCCTTTTCCGGATAATTGGATGTTATTGCTAATTGTATGTTGATGGGATTTTATCTGCACTTTTCAAGATTTCAGGCAAATTTAAGAAAATAAAGGCTTTATTCTCAGCCTTATTTTTGCCCTTTTTCAAGCTCCCGAATTCGACTTTCCAGGCTTTCCAAATTCCTGAATTGTACATAGGATCTTTTATATGAACCGATCTCAAAAGCTGGCGAACCCTGAACATTTTCTCCCTTAGTTGTAATGCTCTTCAATATTCCACTTTGTGCGGCGATCTTTACTTCATCAGCAATTTGAATATGCCCAACGATTCCAACTTGTCCACCGATCAAACATCTTTTACCGATCTTGGTAGATCCTGCAATGCCTGTTTGAGCTGCGATCATCGTGAGTTCACCGATCTCAACATTATGAGCGATCTGGATCAGATTATCAAGTTTTACACCTTTGCTTATTATGGTGCTTCCAATGCTTCCTCTATCAATAGTGGTATTTGCTCCGATCTCAACTTCATCATGGATTAGTACATCTCCTATATGAGGAACTTTTTGGTTTTTGTCTTTCTTTGGAATGAATCCAAAACCATCACTCCCGATCACAACACCAGAGTGAATGAGGCAGTTATCACCAATTTTGGCATTGCTAATATTAACTCCACTTTTTATGATGCTTTCTTTACCAATTGAAACATTGTTTCCAATAAATGAGTTAGCATGGATCTGAGCTCCATCAGATAATTGTACACCCGAACAGATCACTACATTTGGACCGATATAAAGATCATGACCGAGTTGTGCGTTTTCATGAATGATGCTGCTTGGATCAATACCTTTTACGATAGCACCTTCACTCAGTTGTTGAATTAGAGAGGTGAATGATTCAAAGGCAGATTTGCATCTGATCAAAGTTGCTGAGTGATCTTTTTTTAGTTCAATATTTTCATCAATAAGTATGATACCGGCTTTAGAAGCTAAAAACTGAGCTTCATATTTCTCATTTGCATAGAATGAAATATTCGCTTCCTTCGCAGTTTCAAGAGTTGCCGGATGATCTACCGATCGATCAGGATCACCAATAATGGTTCCACCTATGATCTTTGCTATATCTGTTGCCGTATATTTCATGCTATCTGTAATTGATCACTTTTGGGTAACAAAGGAAATGCTTGGTTACCGGCTGCGAAAGTACTGAAATGTTCAATTGATCGGCAGCTTTACTCATATCTGCAATTGTTCCGTCTTTGAAAAGAATATTGATGTTCCCACCTTCAGGATTATAAGCGTAATTGGAAGTCAGATCTTTAAAAACAAGATAATCGACTTCATTTTCACTAATTCCAAACTCTCTCATGGTTTTAAGTTTGAAATCATTGAATTTCTCATCACTGAAAGGTTCAGATTGGATCTCAATTCTGAATAACCTTCGGTTTACAATACACTGACTTAAATAAGACAAAATCTTGTCCGAATGATTCGTCCATTCTTTTATCGAAGTGAAAATATCAAAATCATCAAGCTTTGAGAATTGTCTTAAAATTTCTTCATTTTCAATGAAATCCTTTTTGGTAAGTTGTTGATTTAGGAATGTTTTGAATGCTGTAGTAGCAAATAACTCAACGCCATGTCCTGCCAGCTCTTTTGCTCTTTTCAATACCTTCATTAACATATATTCTGCTGCAACCACAGTTTTATGAAGGTATACCTGCCAGTACATCAATCTTCTGGCAATAATAAATTTCTCTATCGAATAAATACCTTTTGCTTCAACAACGATATCATCATCCACGATCTGAAGCATTTTGATAATTCGATCAGCATTGATGATCCCTTCCGAAACCCCAGTAAAAAAACTATCGCGTTTAAGATAATCAAGGCGGTCCATGTCCAGCTGACTGCTTACCAATTTGTGTAAGAAGGTTTTGTGATATTCGTTTCTGAAAATCTTAATTCCAAGCTCTAATTGGTTGCCATAGAGATCATTCAGCTTATCCATATAGATTGCAGAAATATCTTCATGCAAGATCCCGTCAACAATAGAATGCTCTAAAGTATGCGAATAAGGACCATGCCCAATATCGTGAAGCAATATGGCGATCAGTGCTCCATTCGCTTCCTCCTGAGTGATCTCCTGACCTTTATCGCGCAAGGTCTTAATTGCAAGATTCATGAGATACATTGCACCTACAGAATGATGGTAACGAGTGTGCAAAGCACCAGGATATACAAGGTGTGTTAATCCCAATTGGCGGATCCTTCTCAGGCGCTGAAAATATGGATGCTCAATGATGTCAAAGAGCAACTCATTAGGGATTGTGATGAATCCGTAAACCGGATCATTAAATATTTTTCGTTTATTCGCAGCAGTCAAACTCAATTTATCGTTAAATTTGATTAAATTTTGTGAGGTCTTAAAAATCAATTCAATAATACAATTTTTATCCCGAACCTTCAAGTATTCTGTACTCGAATGCTTGATTAATGAAGAAAAGCAAGGAAATTATGAGTAAAGTGAAGATATTATGGGTAGACGATGAAATAGATCACTTAAGATCTCATATTCTATTTCTTGAGCAAAAGGGATATGAAGTGGAGACCTCAAATAATGGTACTGAAGCTCTGGATCTGATCCGTGAATCCATCTTCGATATTATTCTTTTGGATGAAAATATGCCCGGGATTTCAGGGCTTGAGACCCTTTCTGAAATTAAGAAGATCAGACCTTCTTTGCCAGTTGTTATGATCACTAAGAGTGAGGAAGAATCCATTATGGAGGATGCGATCGGCTCCAAGATCTCCGATTATTTGATCAAACCCGTAAATCCAAATCAGATTTTACTCTCTCTTAAGAAAAATCTGGATCATCGTAAACTCGTAACCGAGAAATCAACTTTGGATTATCAAAAGGAATTCAGAAGCATCAGTATGGACTTGAATAATCCTTTAGATTCGAGTGAATGGATTGAAGTTTACAAAAAGCTTACTCGTTGGGAACTTGAACTTGAACAGGCCAAGGATGAAGGCATCATGGAAGTTTTGAAGATGCAGAAAGATGAAGCTAATCAGGTCTTTACTAAATTCATCGAAAACAATTATAAAGAATGGCTTCAAGGTGAATCAGAAGAAAAACCGATCCAGTCGCATACCATCCTGAAAAAGAAGTTGATCCCACATTTGCAAAAAGGACAAAAGGCATTTTTACTCGTGATCGACAATCTGAGATATGACCAATGGAAAGCCATGCAACCCATTATTGAGGAGTTCTATAGAGTTGAAAAGGATGAGATGTATTATAGTATTCTACCTTCAACTACTCAATATGCAAGAAATGCTTTGTTTGCCGGATTAATGCCTCTGGATATCAAAAGGAAGTATCCAAAGCTTTGGTTGAATGAGAGTCATGAAGGCACAAAGAATAAATACGAAGGTGAATTGCTGGGAGAGTTTTTGAAACGACTCCAAAAGGATGTAAAATATTCATATCACAAGATCCTGAATCTGAATGCAGGTAAGAAATTCGTTGAGAATCTCTCAAATATTAATAAAAATGATTTCACAGCTGTTGTTTACAACTTTGTGGATATGATCTCTCATGCCAGAACGGATATGGAGATCATTCGTGAGTTGGCAGAAGATGAAGCTGCTTATCGTTCTCTGATGGTTTCTTGGTTTGAGCATTCATCTCTTATGGATGTGATTAGATATTTGTCTGCCAAAAAGATCAAGTTGTTTATTACTACTGATCATGGTTCAATTCGCGTACACAATCCTGTGAAGATCATTGGCGACAGGGAAACCAATACAAATTTGAGATATAAATTCGGAAAGAATTTGAACTATGATCCGAAAGAAGCCTTCGGATTCAAGAATCCTGAAGATGGTTTCTTGCCGCGTGAAAATGTAAGTACGTCTTATGTCTTTGCACGTAAAGCAGACTTTTTCGCATACCCGAATAATTTTTATCATTACGTTAACTTTTATAAGAACACATTCCAGCATGGAGGCGTATCCATGGAGGAAATGATGATCCCATTTGTAACACTTAGTCCGAGATAATTATGAAGAATCAGATAATCATTAAATCTGTAGAAGAGTTAAATGATGCAGCAAAAAAGCTGCTGGAAGCATACCCGGATAATCGATTATTTGCTTTCAACGGAAGTATGGGTGCCGGAAAAACTACATTCATCAAATCAATTTGTGCCGAATTAGGTGTACATGAAGATGTTGTGAGTCCAACTTTCTCGATTGTAAATGAATATATTTCTGATACTGGTGAGGCAATGTATCACTTTGATTTTTACAGAATTAAGAAGAAAGAAGAGATCCTTGATATAGGTAGCGACGACTATTTTTATTCAGGTTCATACTGCTTTATGGAATGGCCTGAACTTGTTGAGGAACTTTTACCTGAAAGTATCGTATACATTTCTATTAAAGAAAATATAGAAGACGGATCCAGAATTATAGAATACTAAGAGCCCTATGACTGAAGACCATAAGTTGCGAAATATCTCCTTTGCCGAGCATCTGATGCCAAAAGAAGAAATGCTCGAGATCAGAACAAATAAGAAATCATTGATGATCGGTATCCCTAAAGAGGATGAACGATTCGAGAATCGAATCTGCTTGGTTCCTGATGCTGTGAGTGTTCTGGTAATGAATGGTCATAGAGTATTAGTTGAAAATGATGCCGGAGAAGGCGCTAACTTCTCAAATGGAGATTACGTTGCAGCCGGAGCAGAGATCGTTTACACCGCTGATGAGGTTTTTAAAGCTGATATTATTCTGAAGGTTGCTCCTCTTTCAAAAGAAGAGCGAAAAAAGCTTAAACCCAAGCAGATCATTATGTCTTCACTGCATTTGGCAAGTCAGGATAAAGAGTATTTCATGGATCTGATCAGAAATAAAGTGACTGCCGTAGCTTTTGAACGCATTAAAGACAAATCGGGAGCCTATCCTGTGATCCGATCAATGAGTAAGATCGTTGGAAATACTGCAGTGTTTATTGCAGCTGAGTTTCTGAGTAGTCCCAAATATGGTGTAGGAAAAATGTTTGGAGGATTCCCTGGCATTATTCCAACTGAAGTTGTAATTCTTGGTGCCGGTACAATTGCTGAAAATGCCGCCAGAGCAGCTATCGGCATGGGAGCAACAGTAAAGGTTTTCGATAATTCTATCTATAAACTCGAACGTCTTCAAAATAATCTGAATAATCGCATTTTTACATCCATCATACAACCGAAATTATTAACGGAACATCTCAAAACTGCTGATGTTGTGATAGGTGCCATTCATGCCAGCAATGGATTATCACCTTGCGTTGTGACTGAAGAAATGGTGCAACAAATGAAAGAAGGATCGATCATCGTTGACCTTAGCATTGATCAGGGAGGGTGTTTCGAAACTTCAGATTTTACGACTCATAAAGATCCTGTAGTTGTTAAACACGGAATTCCGCATTACTGTGTTCCAAACGTAGCTTCAAGAGTACCAAATACCGCTTCATTCGCATTCAGTAATTTATTCACTCCGATGATGAATAAGATCGCTGAAGCTGGTGGTCTGGAACCATTCCTGAATCAGGATCATAGCTTCGGATCTGGAGTTTATATGTATAACGGAATCATCACCAATAGAAGTGTTGGAAATCGATTTGATCTACCGTATCAGGACCTTCGTCTATTAATGGCAGCACTGGGATAAGAGATCCCTTCAATTCAATCTTTATTTTTACCTTTGTGCAGTAATTTTTAATACATGCATTTTACAGCAGATCAGTATATTGTATTCGATAATTCAACTTTTGAGAGTTTGAATTCTTTTTTAAGTGATTCAGATCACGATAAGCTATTCATTCTTGTAGATGAGAAAACTCGTAAACATTGCCTGCCTAAGTTGGCAGAAATACCAGCGATCAGCTTAGCATGTACAATTGAGATCAAAAGTGGAGAAGAACATAAAACGCTTCAAACTTGTGAGTATATATGGAATGATCTAACTGCAAATAATGCAAGCAGAAATTCTTTATTGATCAATCTGGGAGGCGGAGTGATTGGTGATATGGGAGGATTTGCTGCTTCTTGCTATAAAAGAGGAATGCGCTTCATTAATATCCCAACTACTTTACTTGCGATTGTTGATGCTTCAGTTGGAGGTAAACTTGGAGTGGATTTTAATGGGTTGAAGAATCATATTGGGATGTTCAATCATCCGGAAAAGGTTATTATTCAGAGCTGTTTCTTTGAATCTTTGCCTGAAAGACAATTACGCTCAGGATTTGCTGAAGTTATCAAACATGCCTTAATTGCTGATTCAAACCTTTGGACTTACTTACAGGGAATTGATGATTTGACTCAGGTAAATTGGGATGAGATCATTCCACGATCGGTTGAAATTAAATCTGAGATCGTAGCACAAGACCCTACTGAAAAGGGATTGAGAAAGGTTTTAAACTTTGGACATACCATCGGACATGCTATTGAATCGATGTTTCTCAATACAGAAAAACCGCTTCTACATGGTGAAGCAGTAGCTATAGGTATGATCTGTGAGGCATTTTTATCAGAGAATATCGGGATATTAAGTGTATCAAAATCAGAAGAAATTATGCGATATATCAGGAAAATTTTTGCTGATATATCTATAAATATTGATAATTTCGATGTGTTCTTTGATTATCTCAAGCAAGACAAGAAGAATAAAGCTGAGAAATATCAGTTTAGCCTGATTTCAGATATAGGAAAAGCTGTTTTTGATCATAGTGTTGGCAATGATTTGATCGAAGAATGCATGAAAAACTATCAAGAACTCATTAAAGCTTAGAACATTGATTACTTATAAGATACAGAAGCCAAAGAAGCCAATCAGAACGGACATTAAACTCCCATTCTCAAAGAGTGAGAGTAATCGTGCGTTGATGATCAAGGCGCTNNNAGATCAAAAAACTAATATCCATAATCTTTCGGATGCGAATGATACGATGTTGTTGAATAAGAACATTCGTATGATCAGCCAGGGAAGTGTTTCACGCTTACCTATGATCATCGACGCTCAGGATGCTGGAACTGTTTTCAGATTTCTAACAGCATATCTGGCTATACTTCCGGGTAAATGGATGTTGACTGGTTGTGAACGAATGCAAAACCGTCCGATCAAAATTCTGGTAGATGCTTTACAGGAAATTGGCGCTGATATTTCTTATACGGATAATATAGGTTATCCTCCGATCATCATCGAAGGAAAGCCTCTTGATGGTGGTAAGCTAAACGTGCCTTCAAACGTTAGTAGTCAGTATATTACGGCTCTACTTTTAATAGCTCCATATCTGAAGAATGGCCTTGAGCTTAAACTGGTTAGCGAAACCTATTCACGTCCATATATTGATATGACCATTAATGTGATGAAGCAATTTGGTGTTGAGGTTGTGAGAGATGGAGATACAATGAAGATCGCTCCTCAAACATATACCGTTGGAGCATTTAAAATGAATCGTGATTGGTCGGCAGCTGCGTTCTGGTATGAGATTGTTGCCATCAGTCCGGATGCTGAAGTTTTCTTCCATGACCTAAGCTTTGATTCTGAGCAGGGAGATAAAGTTGTTAGTGAGATCTTTACTCATCTTGGAGTTGAATCTATTCAGAAGGATAGTGGCATCTTAATTAAGAATAACGGAAATAGAGTTGAGAATTTCGTTTATAACTTCAAAGATTGTCCGGATCTTGCACAAGCTGTTATTTCAGCATGTGCTGCATTAAAGATCAACGGTGAATTCCGCGGACTTCAAAGTTTAAAGATCAAAGAGATCGATCGTATTCAGGGTTTGAATAACAGTATCGCTACTTTTGGATATCATCTTGTTGAGAAAGATGATGTTTGGATCCTTGAGCCTGTTGGCAATATGGTACAACTTCAAAGATTAAACTTGAGCTCATTCGGAGATCATCGAATGGCTATGAGTGTTGCACCATTTGCGCTTGCATGTGAGGAAGTTACGTTGATGGAAGCAGAGACTGTAGTTAAATCTTATCGCCATTATTGGGAAGATTTAAAAACTGCCGGATTCAGTATCGAAAGAGTCTAGCTTTTTCCTAACTTTGTGTTAGATTTAATTTCCATGACTGTAGATATTTTCATTCCATGTTTTATTGATCAGGTATATCCTGAAACTGCTTTCAATATGATCAAAATATTGAATAAGCTGGATGTGGATGTAAATTATAACCCCGAACAAACCTGTTGTGGTAAAACTGCTTTCGACAATGGTTATTGGGATATGGCAAAGGAAGTGGGAGAGAAATTCTTAAATGATTTCCCTAATGATAGACCAATTGTTTCACCTACTTCTACATGTGTAGGAATGGTTAGAAATAATTATGGCGAACTTTTCCATAATACCGGTGTTCATCTTGAGTATAAAAGAGTACAAAGAAATCTTTTCGAATTCAGTGAGTTCCTCGTTGATCAATTAAAAGTAACTGATGTCGGATCTGAGTTCCATGCAAAAGTTACCTATCATGATTCCTGCTCTGCTTTAAGAGATCTTGGAGTGAAAAGTCAACCAAGAACTTTATTGGAAAACGTTAATGGTCTTGAACTTGTCGAAATGAAAGATACAGATACCTGTTGTGGATTCGGTGGAAGTTTCTCTGTGAAGAATGAAGCGATCTCAGTTGCTATGGCAGAGCAAAAAGTCCATAATGCCATCGAATCCGGAGCAGATTATATAGCCTCAACCGACCTGAGTTGCCTAATGAATCAGCAAGCATATATTACCAAGAATAAGCTTAAGATAAAGACCATCCATTTGATTGATATTCTGGCAAAGTCTCTTTAGTCGATATAAGTTTACAGAAGTTTTAGTAGTATAAAGTACTAAGCTTTCTTCATTTGAATCTTTGTGCTTTACAGTTTAAACCACAAAGAACTCAAAGGTTTTCACAAAGGACANAAAGAATCTCTTAGTGAACTTTGTGTCGTTCTTAGTGATCTTAGTGGTAAAAAACTTAGATGTTTCTAAAATGTAATCTTAGTACTTAATACTTAGTACTAGTAATGATTTACTTAATCAAACTAATTACCTCCCTAATATCAGCTGGATGTCCAACGATTTTCTTCTCCTTATCCAACAAAAACATATTAGGCGTAGTATAAATACCGTATTCTAATGCAGCATCGCCATCCCAACCTTTGAAATCACAAATGGTAGTCCAGCTGTAATTATTCGCTGATAAGTATGCGTTTAAAGCTTCTTTGGAAGTATCGATTGAAACGGCAATTACCTCAATCTGATCTTTATATGAAGTATAGAACTCTTGTAGTTCAGGAAGTAAAGCTTCACAATGAGGACACTGTGTTGACCAGAATACAACAAGTGTATAATCAGAATCAATTTTACTTAGATCAAAATCTTGTCCGTTTGTAGTTTTAGAAATGATGTTTGGTGCTTTCTTACCTGCAACCATCTTTCGTAATGTTTCCACGCGCTGCTCCAATTCCGGATTTTCACAATTCTCATCGATCACGATATTCTCTGCAACATGCGTCATCACTTTATAAAAACCGAACTGCTCAAATCCAGAGATCAAGTATTCAGCCACAAACTCATTCATTTGAGTGTTTTCTTTTGCATGTGCCATAATGGTGTCAACAGCATACATAAATTCCTGTTCCAATTCATCTTTGCTTAATTGACTGTCCTGAAATAAGGATAAATAAGTTAGAATAGCTCCGGTTACAGCATTTGTGCGCAATAGAGCAGGATCA
This sequence comes from Bacteroidota bacterium, assembly GCA_002711565.1. Lineage (GTDB taxonomy): Bacteria > Bacteroidota > Bacteroidia > Bacteroidales. Next base: position 14,388 of record PARP01000020.1, on the reverse strand, counting down.
TTCATGGATTTCCCCTTGAAAAAATGCTTCTTCANAAACTCTTTTTGTGCTCCCGGTGACATGGTTCCGTCAATGATCGGACGGCGATCAAGTTTTAATAGTTTAGTTGCAAAAGCATCCGGATAATTCATCACAATTCCTTGTACATATTGATCTAGATTCTCCTGAATTTGCATGAATTCGTTCTTTAGATCAGGGTAGAAAGGATCTCCAATTGGATAATAAGATACCACAGGTTGTAAAAGTTCTAATCTGTATTGATCATAATTCTTCTTTGCTAAATAGTCATAATAGATCTTGTTCTCGAAAGATTTCTGAAACTTTACATGATCTGCTGGTTTGTCGGCTCTAGAACTAAAATGAACATCTTCTTTATTGAAGATCACATCCAAATAACCGCCTTTTTTGGTGTATATGCGATACATGCCCGACGGATGCATATCATAAAAGCGAAAATCAAAAAAACCGGTTGGATTACTTACCGTACTATCAATTGTGAAGATTTTATCTCCTACGATTTCTGCAATATATACAGATTGCATGGTATGATCCGTAAATTGTCCGTGGATAGTATATTGTGAAAATCCTGCAAATGGCAGAATGAAAAGAATACAAAAAAGTAGTTTGCGCATGAGTTTTATTATTTAAACGTAAAAGTCCTAAAATATTTCGAGATATTAAAGAAAAATGATGATTTCAAAAAGCTGTAATGCCTTATATTTGTTTTTACTGAAATCAGAATACTATTACTATGGAGTTGAATTATAATAATCAGATCGCCAGTGAATTAGGCTTAAGGCCTGTACAGGTGATGAATACGGTCAATCTTTTATCTGAAGGAGCAACCATTCCTTTTATTTCTCGTTATCGTAAAGAAATGACTCAAAGTCTGGATGAGGTTCAGATCACAAACATCAGAGATCGCCACGAACAATTGGTAGAATTGGATAAAAGACGACAAAGTATTCTGGATTCAATTGAAGAGCAAGGAAAACTAACGGATGAATTAAAGGCAAAGATCGAAGCGGCAACGAAAATGTCGGAACTGGAAGATCTTTACTTGCCATATAAACCAAAGCGAAAAACAAAAGCAACGGTTGCTCGTGAAAAAGGTCTTGAACCTTTAGCTGAGCAAATCATGGAACAAGGTAATATAGATGTTGAACATCTTGCAGAAACCTTTATCAATGATGAGAAAGATGTTAAGTCATTGGATGATGCATTACAAGGAGCAAGAGATATCATTGCTGAATGGGTAAATGAAAATGATGAGGCTAGAAAGAAGATTCGTAAGCATTTTAGTAAAAGTGCAGTGGTGCAATCAAAAGTGGTAAAAGCTAAAGAAGCAGATGCTACGAAATATCAAAACTATTTTGATTCTCAAGAGGGATTGATGAATGCTCCATCACATCGCGTTTTAGCTATGTTCAGAGGTGAAGCAGAAGGTTTTCTGAAACTGAAAATTGCCCCAACTGAAAACGAAGCTTTAGAAATGCTGGATGATGTATTCGTGAAGAATGATAATGAAGCAGCAGGACAAGTTCAGGATGCAATTACCGATTCGTATAAAAGATTATTACTTCCTTCTATGGAAACTGAATATCGCAAATTGGTAAAGGAATTGGCTGATGAAGAAGCGATAAAAGTATTTGCTGAAAATTTAAGGCAACTATTATTGGCCGCTCCACTCGGACAAAAGAATATTCTTGCCATAGACCCTGGTTTCAGAACAGGGTGTAAGGTTGTTTGTTTAGATAAACAAGGGAATCTATTGCATAATGAGACAATTTATCCGCATCCTCCGCAAAAGGAAAGCAAGCAGGCCATTAATAAGATCACAAGTTTAGTTAGTGCTTATAAGATTGAAGCAATCGCTATTGGAAATGGTACTGCCGGTCGTGAGACAGAGAATCTGATCAGAAGAATCCGGTGGGACAAGCCTTTAGTTGCGATGATGGTGAATGAAAGTGGTGCTTCTGTTTATTCAGCTTCTAAAGTTGCGAGAGAAGAGTTTCCTGATTATGATGTAACGGTTCGTGGAGCAGTTTCTATTGGTAGAAGATTGATGGACCCATTGGCAGAATTGGTAAAGATCGATCCGAAATCTATCGGTGTTGGTCAATATCAACATGATGTGGACCAAACAGCATTAGCTGATAGTTTGAAAGATGTGGTTGAAAGTTGTGTGAACTCGGTAGGAGTGGAGTTGAATACAGCAAGTAAGCAGCTGTTGTCTTATGTTTCCGGAGTTGGGCCATCATTAGCTCAAAATATAGTTGATCATCGAAAAGAAAATGGTCCGTTCAAGGATAGAAAGGATTTAAAGAAGGTAGCTCGATTTGGAAATAAAGCCTTTGAGCAAGCTGCAGGTTTCTTGAGAATCCGAAACTCAAAAAATCCACTGGATCAATCTGCTGTGCATCCTGAATCTTATATAGTTGTAAAGGCAATGACCAAAGCCTTAAATTGTTCTATTGAAGAAATGATGGCTGATGAAAAGCTTCGCAACCAGCTGAATCTGAACGATTTTATTACAGATGAAGTTGGACTTCCAACTTTAACGGATATTATGCAAGAGCTTTCAAAACCGGGGCTCGATCCACGCCAAAAGTTTGACTTCTTCGAATTTGCGGAAGGTGTAAATGATATTAAAGATCTGGAAGTAGGAATGCGACTTCCTGGAATCATTACGAATATCACAAACTTCGGTGCGTTTGTGGATATAGGCGTTCATCAGGATGGACTTGTGCATATCTCAAAACTGGCCAATCAATTCGTAAAAGACCCGAATGAAGTGGTTAAACTAAACCAAAAGGTGGAGGTTAAGATTATGGAGGTTGATGTGGAGCGTAAACGTATCCAACTGTCGATGATAGATTAACCGAAATTCGTATTATCTGAATTTTATGATAATCTTGAATCTTTAATTCAATGATGTTTTGAATCTAGAACGCGGATGACACTGATAAGGCGGATAATCACGGATTTTTATCCGCGTAAATCTGTTAAATCTGCGTTATCAGTGTTCTATATTAATCTTGGAAACCTTAATGTCTAGATCAAGGATAACATCTTTCGACTTCGTCTCAAGAAGTCATCCTTTTACTCTGCATCTTCTTTTTTGGCAATTACAGATTCCTTAACAGCATCAATAAATGCTTCTAATAGATTTCCACTCAGTGGATTTGAAAGATCCATACGTTCAGGATGCCATTGAACGGCCATCAGGAATGCCTTCTCTTCAGGGTTTTTCCATTCAATCGATTCTATAAGCCCATCACTTGATCTTGCTGCTACTTTAAATACATCTGCAATTTTCTCAACCGCCTGATGGTGATTTGAATTCGTCTCACCCTTTATAATTGCTGTTGTCCAGCTAAGTTTGGTATTCGGCTCAACATACATATCATGAATACATTCATAAGTGGTCTTCATGCGATGAACAACAGTTGTATCATAATCAGTTGGAATGTCGATATATAATGTTCCACCCATGGCAACATTCAGCATTTGCTGTCCGCGACAAATTCCGAATATCGGGATCTCCATTTCCATGGCTTTTTTAATAAGCGCAAATTCTAAAGTATCGCGTTTGAGATCAAATCCGCCACAACGTGCTGTATCTGCTTCTTTCCCATATCTGCCAGGATAAATATCTGCACCTCCTGAAAGTAATAATGCATCACAATCATCCATCATCTTTAATGCTTCTTCCAGTTGGTAGTTGTACATTTCCTGTACCTGGATCGTAGAATCAGCAGACTTGATCCACGTATAATAATTTTGATATGGCTCATAAGGATAGCCTTTTGATAATGCGATCTTTAATGGTTCATTTTGGGTGCAAGAAGCTAAAAGGAATAAGGAGATCAGTAAACTGAATAATAACTTCGTTGATTGGATGTGCTTTTTCATGGGTTTGGTTTTTAGTCGAACCCAAATTTAGAAGATTATCCTATGATTATCAATAAAACTAGAAATTTAAATAGTAATCTTTGGTAAGTTCTTTGTACTCAGAGGTATAGTTTGAATTGGAATCACGAATGCAAAGTTCTTCTTCAATAAAATCAGTATGAGTTCTGCTAAAACTAAGTATGCAACGATTGTAGTCTTTGGTTGGAGTCGGGCGAATTTTTAGGATGGTTTTGAGATGAAGCTTGTTTAGTGAAGCTAAGTTCTTAAACCTCGCATATCCACTATATGGGATTATAAAATTCGCGGTCCCAAGCTCGGTTAATAATGTATCGCAAGCGGATAGTAATTCTTCAAAGCTTAGCAGAACAGTGTGTTTCGCATTCTTTTTATTCTCAACAGGAGAGAGGAGGGAATCTTCAAAGAACGGAGGATTACTTATGATAAGATCAAACTTCTCATTACTTTTTTGAGAAAAAGATTGTAGAGAATCGTTAATGATATTTAATTGTTCCGACCAAGTGGAGGAACTGAAATTTTCACTTGCTTGAATCGCTGCATTTTCATCTATTTCCAATGCTGTGATTTGAGCTTCTGACTTCTGAGCAAGCATCAATGCAATTACACCCGATCCTGTACCAATATCAAGGATTTTATGGTGTTTTGAGGGATTGGTCCAGGCACCAACCAATACAGCATCCGTGCCCACTTTCATGGTGGAACAATCATCTTCTATGCTGAATTGCTTGAATTTAAATGCCATTATTCGAGGTAAAGGTCGATAAGTCCTTCCGGAGCTTCGATTTGGATCTGTTTCTTTTTTCGATCAACTTTTTTAAGGATGTCATCTGTGATCGGGATCAGGATTTCCTGTCCATCTTTCAGAATGGAAAAAATGGCCTGGACGCTTTGATCTATCACCTGGTCGATGTTTCCAATATTACCTTTTTCTTTATCGATCACTTCGAATCCGATCACTTCATGAAAATAAAATTGATTTCCTTTAAGTTTAGGTAGTAGTTCGAGAGGCAAAAAGACTTTATTGCCTTGTAAAAGTTCTACAACCTCTTTTTTATCAATGTCTTTGAACTTAACTGTTGCTTTTGCTCCTCGAATTTTGATGCGTTCAACAAAATAGGGTACCAATGTGCCACGGATATCAATAAATAGATTTTTTAGTGTGCTATAATAATCAGGTTGATCAGAATCGATATGCATGCTGATTTCACCTTTATTCCCAACCGGTTTGGCGATGTATCCTAATTCAAAGAGATCTTCTTTTTTCATATTAATGCAAAGATAGAATTTTAATCGATGGGCTTTAGGCCCTTTTCACTGGACGACAACCGCCGAAGGGGAATGTCGTCCAATCCATTATTGATGGACGACGTCCTCTTCCAGAGGAAGTCGTCCAGAATATGCAAAAAAAAAACCGCCCTGCGATTGCAAGACGGTTTTTCATATCTGATTGTAGAACTATTCTTCTTCTTTCTTTTCTTCTTCTTTAGGTTCTTCCTCAGTTGCAGGAGCTTCAGCCTCTGCTGCTGGAGTTTCCTCAGCAGTCTCTTCTGCAGCTTCTTCGGTTGCTTCCGCAGCCTCAGTAGCTTCACCTTCCATTGCTTCTGCTTGTTTCTTAGCTAATTCAGCAGCTCTTTCTTCATTTACTTTCTTCTCAGCATCTAAACGAGCTTTAGCTTCCGCCTTAGCAGCTTGTTCGTTTGCGTTGATACCGCTTTCAATTTTAGCTTCTTTTTCTTTTAACCAAGTCTGGAATTTTGCTTCAGCTTGCTCTTCTGTTAATGCTCCTTTTTTAACACCTTTTAATAAGTGGTTTTTGTAAAGAACACCTTTGTAAGATAATATCGCTCTTACTGTATCAGTAGGTTGAGCTCCATTATTTAACCAAGTAACAGCTTTGTCAAAGTCTAAAACGATTTCAGCTGGTTTCGTAATAGGATTGTAAGTGCCATTTCTCTCAATAAATTTTCCGTCCCGTGGTGCACGACCATCCGCGATTACGATGTGGTAGAAAGGTCTTCCTTTTTTACCGCCTCTTTGTAATCTGATTTTTGCTGGCATAATGTTTTGATTTTAAATATTTAATGAATTTTTCAAAAACGGCTGCAAAGATGCGAAATTAATTTGAATATCACTAATAATTTCACTCTTAAATTATTCATCCTTAAAGAAATCTTCCAATTCCTGAGCAGCATCCCGCTGTTTGTCAAAGATTGCTTCAATATCAATATTGTTTCTGGAACCTAATTCGATCAGAGAATTCTTAATAGCATCAAATTTTTTCTCTTCGCCTTCTACCTGCATTTTATAGATATCAGGATACTTTATCTTCATCTCTTTATCCTTCTTGAAGAATAAAATAGAGTTAACTACTGCTTCCAGATTATTGATCAATTCGGTTGCTTTCGGATCCATCTGCCCAGATGCATTAAACGCATCTTTCAATTCTTGTATTAAAGCTGCTTTCATTTTTCAATTTTTTTGCAAAAATAGTATAATACCAATGTGAATTCACTTTTTTAGATGATTATCAGTCTATTTAGAAAGCTGTAAATACATTTAAACATTTTACTAACAGCGCAGTTTTTCCGATTCATTTTAGTTATTTTTATCCTTCCATAAATACGTATTGAAATTAAATTATATACATGTCTGAATTCACTCATTTACACGTACATACGCAGTATTCTATTCTGGATGGTGCGGCCAAGATCGCTGAGCTGATCTCCAAAGCTAAGGAGAATGGCATGAACTCTCTGGCCATTACCGATCATGGGAATATGTTTGGTGTACTGAAGTTTTTTAATGAGGCGAAGAAACAGGGTATAAAACCGATCATCGGTTGTGAAGCTTATGTTGCGGCAAATAGTCGCTTCGATAAGCATGGGAAGGAAAACAGACATAGTTACCATCTGGTATTACTTGCCAAGAATTTAACCGGTTATCGGAACTTATCCCGATTGGCCTCTCTCGGATTTAAAGAAGGATTCTATTATAACCCACGAATCGACTGGGATCTATTAAGAAAACATAGCGAAGGATTGATCGCATCCACTGCCTGTTTGGGTGGTGAGCTTCCAAAAGCGATCATGCATAAAGGCGAATCACAAATTGATGAAGTAATGAAGAATTTCATCGATGTGTTTGGCGACGACTTCTACCTGGAAGTTCAAGACCATGGTTGGCCTGAGCAAAAACAAGTGAATGATCGCATTTTCGAACTTGCCGAAAAGTATGATCGAAAAGTCATCGCAACTAATGATGTCCATTTCGTTAAAAAGGAAGATTATGATGCCCATAAGATCCTGATCTGTTTGAATACAGGTAAAGATCTAGATGATACAAGCGGATTGCATTATACCGGTAATGAATACCTCAAGTCGCCGGCAGAAATGAAGGAGCTTTTTAAAGAAACTCCTGAAGTTTTAGCCAATACACAGGATATCGTTAATAAGGTGGAAGAGTATGAGATCAAAACGGATATTATTCTCCCACGTTTCCCACTTCCTGACGGATTTGAAACCGAAGATGATTATTTACGTCACCTTACTTATGTTGGTGCAGAGAAGCTCTATGAAGATGTTAATGAAGAGGTTCGTGAACGCCTCGATTATGAGCTGAAAGTGATCAAGGACATGGGATTTCCGGGTTACTTCCTCATTACTCAGGATTTTATTGCCAAAGCTAAAGAAATGGGTGTTCTTGTTGGTCCCGGACGTGGTTCGGCAGCAGGTTCAGCTGTAGCCTATTGTACAGGGATCACGAATATTGATCCGATCAGATATAATCTCCTGTTTGAGCGATTCCTGAATCCGGAACGTGTTAGTATGCCCGATATCGATATTGATTTCGATGATGAAGGTCGCGAAAAAGTAATGCAATATGTAGTTGATAAATATGGTGAATCCCATGTTGCACAGATCGTGACTTTCGGAACGATGGCAGCAAAACTTGCCATTAGGGATGTAGCCCGTGTTTTGAAACTTCCACTTCAAGAAGCAGATCGCTTGGCTAAGTTAGTTCCGGAAAGACCTGGAATAACTTTACCTCAAGCATTTAAAGAGGTAAAAGAGTTGGGTGATATCCGAAATAAAGGCGATGAGTTAGCTAAAAAAACACTCACATTTGCACAAACTCTTGAAGGAATTGCCCGTCATACCGGAACCCACGCCTGTGGTGTTATTATCGGACCGGATGATCTGATCGACCATGTTCCACTTAGTACTGCCAAAGATTCAGATCTGATGGTTACCCAATATGAGGGTAAGTTGGTAGAATCTGTTGGGATGCTGAAGATGGATTTCCTGGGATTGAAAACGCTATCCATCATTAAGGATGCGCTTTACAATATTAAGAAACGACACGATATAGATATCGATATTGACCAGATCCCTCTCGACGACGAAAAGACTTTCGAGCTTTATCAGAAAGGAAATACAGTAGGTACGTTCCAGTTTGAATCGGAAGGAATGCGTCAATACCTGAAAGAGCTTAAACCTACGAATATCGAAGACCTCATTGCGATGAATGCTTTATATCGCCCGGGTCCTATGAACTATATTCCGGTTTATATCAATCGTAAACACGGACGTGAAAAGGTAAACTATCCACACCCTTGGCTCGAAGATATCCTGAAACCAACAAATGGGATCATGGTATATCAGGAGCAGATCATGCAGACTGCACAGATCATGGGTGGATACTCTCTCGGTGGCGCCGATCTTCTGAGACGTGCTATGGGTAAGAAGCTGATGGATGTAATGGCTGAGCAGAAAAATATCTTCATAAAAGGTGCTCAGGAAAAAGGTATTGGTGAAGATGTAGCTGTTGAAGTTTTCCGAATTATGGAGCGTTTCGCAGAATATGGTTTCAACAGATCTCACTCTGCCGCTTATTCTGTAATTGCTTATCAAACAGCATATTTAAAAGCTCATTATCCTGCTGAATATATGGCAGCGGTACTTACTCACAACCTGAATGATATCAAAAAGATCACCTTCTTTATTGATGAAAGTATCCGACAAGGAATTCCTGTTTTGGGTCCGGATATCAATGAGTCTGAATTGAATTTCATCGTAAACGATAAAGGTGAGATCCGTTTCGGAATGGCAGCGATCAAAGGAGTAGGAGAGGCCGCTGTTCAGGCCTTGATCGAAGAGCGTCATGAAGGCGGAAGATTTAAGGAAATCATAGACATGGTAACGCGTGTAAATCTTCGTGCCGTAAATAAAAGGTGTTTTGAAGCGCTTGCAATGGCTGGTGCTTTCGATTCTTTTGAGAATTCTCACAGAGCTCAGTATTTCCATAGAGAATCTGCAGATGATCAGATCTTCCTTGAGAAAATCATTAAGCATGGTGGAGCGATTCAGGATCGCGCAAATTCCGCTCAGGCTTCATTGTTCGGTGAAACTGAAGATGTAGAAATTCCAGCAATCGATCTTCCATCTGCATTGCCTTGGTCGAAACTGGAAACGCTAAAGAATGAGAAGAGTGTGACGGGTTTCTATATCTCAGGGCATCCATTGGATGATTTCAAAACTGAGATCAAAAACTTCTGTACAGTAAGTATTGGAGAATTAGCAACCAATATGCGAAAATACAGAGGCCAGAATATCACTTTCGCAGGTATGGTGACCAGCGTTGCACATAGAGAAACGAAGACCGGAAAACCATTCGGAACATTCCAGGTTGAGGATTTTCATGATACCTATCAATTAGCACTTTTCAGTGAAGATTATCTTAAATTCAGACACTTCTTAACTGAAGGCTCATTCCTGATATTGAAGGCGAAAATTCAGCCGAGATTCAAGTCTGAAACTGAATTGGAGATCAAGGTTTCTCAAATGAGTTTGTTAGCTGAAGCAGTAGAGCAACAGACCAAACATGTTCAGGTTCAGCTTAGAGCGGCTAATATAAAGCCGGAGCTTGTAGATAAAATCGTGGGTTTAATCGAAAAGCATCCCGGCAAGGTTTCCTATGATGTAAAGATCGCAGATGAAGAGCTTAAGAGCGCAATCGTACTGAAATCAAGGAAGGCAAAAGTTGACCCACTTGGATTGATAAAAGCAATCGAGGATATTCCTGAAATCGGATATAAATTAAATTAGATTCATTCATTTTTACATTGAAATAAATACTAATTTTGAACTTTAAAATTTACAAAATCTAAAATACAAAGATCATGGCATTAGAAATTACAGATGCGAACTTCGAAGAACTAGTTCTTAATTCAGATAAACCTGTACTTCTTGACTTTTGGGCTGTTTGGTGCGGACCTTGTCGTATGGTAGGACCATTAGTTGAAGAGTTAGCCGGGGAATATGAAGGTAAAGCTGTTGTAGGTAAAGTTGACGTTGATAATAACCCAGCTGTTTCAGCTAAATTTGGAATCCGCAATATTCCAACCATCCTTTTCTTCAAAAATGGAGAGATCGTTGATAAGCAAGTTGGTGCAGTTCCTAAAACAGTTCTTGCAGGTAAATTAGAGGCAATTATGTAGTCTTTATATAAGAAAATTCAAGGCCGTCCCGATGATTCGAGGCNGCCTTTTTTATATCCTATAATTAAACTGGAGTTTTAATTCTGACCTTTTATTCCCTTCGATCTCAGATACTCCGGAACCAATTGTTTCTCGATCGGTATATTTAGTGATACTGTATTTAAGTCCGAGGCTTAAATTGTTCTTGATCTGGTATTTTAGCATACAATAAAATCGATTCCCCTTTCCATAAAATGCAGGAATTGAAAAGTGATACAATAAGTCATTTTCATATGTATAGATCCTTGTGCCATAATCTGATGTGCTGAAACCTGCATATCTAAACCAGATTTTAATGCGATCATTATCTGAATTGTATCGTAAATCCTGGTAGAATAAGATACCATATTGTTTTTCTGAGACTGCGGTATAAATTGACCATTCTATTCGACTAGTAATTTCAATATTTTTAGATATGATCGTTGCAAATTGAAAACGAGATTTAGTAGTACGAACTAAATGATCCTGCTTGAAATATTCATTTTCTAAACTGAACGATTGAGGCCTTGATTCTGTTTTGAAGCGGAAATAACAGATTGAGTTATGAGAAATTTTATAATTCAATTGAACTAATTGTTCACTTCCTTTAATCGGACTATATTGATAAATCTTGAGCCATGGAAAATGATAATGATCGGTGTAGGCATTTAGTGTTAAGGATTTACTGATCGTGAGACTTATTCCTACATACAATCCAGATTCATTTTGAATATTGCTTTGTTCACTAAATGCATTTGCATAGTAATTCTGAAAGGATTTTGAATATTTGCGATAATTAAAACTTAATTTGAGAATATCTTCGATGGTTTGATCTAATCCTATCATAAATGCAAATGCCTTATTTGCTGATCTGGAAACTTCTCCATAGATCATGCTTCGATTATGAATGTATTGAAAATGCGAAAAGAGGATACTATTCTTCTGCCCCGAGAAACGATATTTATTAAATATGTTTCCCGTTGGAATGATCGGCAGATCAAAATGTTGACTATAATATCCAATCCCCAATTTCAATGATCTGTATTGGATATTCGTATGTAATCCGATCACTTTTTCGTTTATAACATCCTTTTTATTCAATTCATTTACAGTTCTATGCAATCCATTTGTGAGTAGAGAACTCGCGTATAAGCTGTCACTTTCCTGAAGAGTTGCATCTCTATTTTTATTTGAATAAAATACATCGAACTTCAATCTTGGACTCCCTATAGAAACTGCAATTCCACGCATATGATCATTTTCATCTGAAGATGCACTACCTCTGATCCCATTTCCACTTCTTTTAACAAGTGAGGCATCAGAAGTCTTAGAAAATCCAATTCCAGTCCAGAGTCCGAGTCCTTGCCCGAACGATAAGTGGTAATCACCAATAACAGCTTTTTGAACCCATTTCCAATCTGAGAGTTGAATAAAGTAACTGGAATGATCAGCTAGAGATGGATTTGTGTTTAAAATGCTGTCAGTTAGATGTGTGTACTTATTCTTTAGGAATACTTCTCCGGCATCTTTTTCAATTATTAATCCACCTCTAATGTGTTTATTGTCAAAAGTGTATCGTGTTTTGAATTTGTAGTTCTTGCCCAGAAAGTAAGAGTTAGGTCTCGCAATGAAAGTTGAATCATCTGCATTATCCGCTCCTATCATTTTTTCTAATGGAAAAGAAATGTCGGTTAAAATTCGATGTTTTAAGTGTTTAAATGATGGTTTTGATCGAGTAGTTGATTGTTTTAAAGTGATAAATGGTCGAAGCAATGCAATTCTCTGCTCATTAAAACCTTTGATGAACTGCAATTCTTCGATTGCTACAAATCCCTGCATTTCTTTTCGATATTGTTTTAATTGAAATAATTGATATTCTGTGATCAGATAGGTTTTTACCAAGTCTTCTAGTTTGTCGCCATTTAGATCCACCGGAAAATTCAAAAGCCGTTCTAATTGTTCGTAGAGAAGGTCGTAATGAATATCTGTTTCCTGATCTTCAACTATTTGTGCAATGTGCTTATGGATGAGATCTTCACTTTGTGAGATCAGTACCAAAGGTGAAAGGATCAATAAAATGATTAAACTATAACGCATAAGCCAAAGAAATTGTAGGTGAGAATCCTAAGTCCTGATGAAGGGAAGTGCTGAAACCAATGACTAAGTTCTTTCTTTGATATCCGAAGCCAAAACTTAGTTGATTTGACAGGCTGGAATAGCCCATTCGTATAGCGAAATCTTTTCTTAGAATTTCCAGTCCTGTATGAACTTGAGCCTGATCTTTTGAATTATATGAGACGTCAGCATAGAGATGAATATTCTTTTGAACCTGATAACCGAAGCCCACTTGATATCTTTCACTTAGAATAGAATCTTTAGTTTGGATCAAATTAGGATTGCTAAGATGGATCCCAAATGTAAGTTCATTGTTGATCTTATAGCTAATACCTATTTCGGCATATATCAGGTTTTGGTTAATTCCAGCCTGACTTAGTTTGAAGTAGTTCAAACCAACTCCAATACTAAGTACTTCTGATAAGGATTTGCCGTAACCTAAATGCAGATTTGTCTCTTTGTATTCTGAAAATCCAAATTGTGAGATTCCGATCCCCAAACCAGAATTTTCTAGGGGAATGACAGCTCCTATAGTGACAGTTTTCAATTCTTTGACCCCAAATTTGTTTTGGTAGCTGCTACCGATCATGAATTTTTCCTGATAAGCCAAATTCTGAGAGTAGTTCAATGCTGACCAAAAGTTATGATGCGTAATTCCGGCATTTCCTAGGGCTGAATTGATCGCATTTGGAAAGCCTGGTGGTTCAATAGCTTGAGATTTTAATACCAATAAGATTGCAAAAAGTAATAATAGATTTCTTCTCATACCTATTAGTTCCAAAAAACTGATTTCGTCCGCTTTGCTATGCGTTTTGTTTTTGGTATCTTAGGAAAACTAAGAATGATTAAATACTAGACAAATGATAGATAAAGCTTTATTTAACTTCCTGAAAGATTTAAAAGAAAATAATCATAGAGATTGGTTTCATGCGAATAAAAAAATCTATGATGGTGTAAAGAAAAATGTTCTGGAAATGCTCGAAAGAATCCTGCCTGAACTGGAGAAATTGGATCCTGATATGACTGGCTTGGAACCGAAGAAATGTATATTCAGAATAAATAGAGATATCCGTTTTTCGAAAGATAAATCCCCATATAAGACCAATTTCGGAAGCTTTATGGTGAAAGGTGGGAAATCCAGTGGAAATGCCGGTTATTATATTCATTTTGAGCCTGGTAATTGTTTTATCGCAGGTGGAATATATATGCCTCCGGGACCACAACTTAAAAAAGTAAGAACTGAGATCTATTATAATGTTGATGAATTTAAAGCTATTTTTGAGAAAGCATATAAATCGAATACATTTACGGAGATCAGTGGTGAGAAATTAAAACGTCCACCTAAAGATTTCCCTGCCGAATTCCCGGATATTGAACTACTCAAATATAAGTCTTATGGTTTCGTTCATTATATCGATGATAAAAAATGCTTAGAACCAGATTTTGAGNAATATGTGATGAAAGTTTTTGCTGAAATGGCTCCTGCAGTGAGGTTTATTAATCGGGGACTTAGTATGTAAGTCCAATTGTTATATTGTTCTATGCTAAATTGTTAGCTTCGCCTATATGTAAAGTAATTTATTTACTATTAGGAATAAATGGCCTTCAAGAAAATATTATGTGAATCGCAGCAATACCCCGCTAGCCTTTAGTTTTGCATTTAGGTAATTCAAGAAGTTATCTTTAAAAAAGAATGGGGTGAACTTACCCGCTGGCCAGGCTAATGANCTATTGGGACCGACTTTGAGATGACTTGCTGAGATAGGAGAGGTGTTGAGTAAACTTTTTTAAAGCAGATGCCATAAACGAAACAGCCCTTCGAATTC